>NZ_JAAGPC010000040.1:0-60894 GCF_017104595.1 Burkholderia sp. Tr-20390
TGAGGTCGGCGAAGCGGGCGAGGGCGGCGTCGAGGGTCGCAACCTGCCCGGGCGTCACGCCCTTTTGCGGGCCGAACACGGCGGTCGCGCCGTGCGCGCCCGTCAGCGGGTTGTCGACGTCGGACATGCCGATGAATTCCGTTTCCTTCAGCCGCGAGTCGAGCCCCGACGCATCGATGCGCGCGATGTCGGCGAGCCGCGACGGCACGGGCTCGACCGGCTGGCCAGCCGCGTCGAAGCACTGCAGGCCGAGGCCTGCGAGCAGCCCGGCGCCCGCGTCGTTGGTGCTGCTGCCGCCGAGCGCGACGAAGAAGCGGCGCACGCCTTCGTCGAGCAACGTGCGGATCGCTTCGCCCATCCCGCGCGTGCTGCGCGCGTCGACCGGCACGCTCATGCCGACCGGATCCGTAATGCCGACGATCTCTGCCGTCTCGACGATCGCGGTGCGCGCGTCGATCACGCCGACCGCCGCGTCGCGTGCCGCGAGCGACGCGCCGGCCACCAGCAGTGCGCGCCGCGTGCCGCCACCCGCCAGCATCGCGTCGAGCGTGCCTTCGCCGCCGTCGGCCATCGGGCAGCAGCGCACGACAGCGTCGGGCCGGGCGCGGCGGATGCCGGTGGCGATCGCGTCCGCGACCTGCTCGGCGGAAAGCGAGCCTTTGAACGAATCGGGCGCGATGACGACGACAGGCGCGGACGGGTGTTGCGGCATGGTGTCTCCGGAAGGCGTGATTGGTGTGAAGAATGGTGGGGCCGCGACGGCGGCGACCCTTCAATTGGAGCTTACAGGATGGCGGGCCCGTGGTGGATACGGCGTTCGGCATAGCGGCGATCCGCTTGCATTGCCGTGCAAAGGGCGGTTGACGCGGCGCGGACGCACGCGCGTCGCGCCGATCTGGCGGTGTGATGAAAATTGTTTGCTAGAATAGTCGATTCTTCCGGCCAAAGCCGTGCTCCGAGCCGCTTGCGCTAGCCATCCGGCGCGTGCAGGGATGGCGTGGCGCTCCGGCGCGGCGAGTGGATGTGACACACATCACGCCGCAGGCAGGCACGGCAAGGAAAACCCGATTCGCTCGAATAATTTTAGGACGATTGAAGCCATGGCTAACGTTGTTGAGAACCTCGGCAAGCTTGAACGCCGCGTGACGATTTCCCTGCCGAAAGACACCGTGCAGAAGGAAATCGACGCCCGTATCCAGAAACTCGCGAAGACCGTGCGCATGCCGGGTTTCCGCCCGGGCAAGGTGCCGGTGAAGATGGTCGCGCAACAGTACGCGGGCCAGGTCGAGGCGGAAGTGCTGAGCGACAAGATCGGCCAGGAATTCTTCACGATCAGCCGCGCGGAAAACCTGCGCGTCGCTGGCCAGCCGAGCTTCGAGCCGAAGCAGGAGCAGGCTGAAGGTGCATACGCGTTCGACGCGACGTTCGAGGTCTACCCGGAAGTCAAGATCGGCGATCTGGCGACGGCTGAAGTCGAGCGCTCGACGACGTCGATCGGCGACGCCGAAATCGACCGCACGCTGGACATCCTGCGCAAGCAGCGCGTGCACTTCCACGCACGTGGCGAAGCCGGCGAGCACGGCGACGGCGGCGCGGACACCGCAGCGAAGAACGGCGACCGCGTGACGGTCGACTTCGTCGGCAAGATCGACGACGTCGCGTTCCAGGGCGGCACGGCTGAAGATTTCCCGTTCGTGCTCGGCGAAGGCCGCATGCTGCCGGAATTCGAAACCGCAGCGCTGGGCCTGAAGGTCGGCGAATCGCGCACGTTCGATCTAGCGTTCCCGGAGGATTACCACGGCAAGGACGTCGCGGGCAAGACGGCGCAGTTCACGGTCACGATGAAGAAGATCGAGTGGCCGCACCTGCCGGAAATCGACGCTGAATTCGCGAAGTCGCTCGGCATCGAAGACGGCGACCTCACGAAGATGCGTGCCGAGATCAAGGAAAACCTCGAGCGCGAAGCGAAGCGTCGCACGCAATCGATCGTCAAGAACCAGGTGATGGACGCGCTGCTGAAGATTTCCGAACTCGACGTGCCGAAGGCGCTGATCGAGCAGGACCAGCAACGCCTCGTCGAAATGGCTCGCCAGGATCTGGCGCAGCGCGGCGTGCCGAACGCGAAGGACGCACCGATCCCGGCCGAGATGTTCACCGAGCAGGCAGAGCGCCGCGTGAAGCTGGGCCTCGTGCTGGCCGAGCTCGTGAAGTCGAACGGCCTCGAAGCGAAGCCGGAACAGATCCGTGCGGAAGTCGACGAGTTCGCGAAGAGCTACGAAGACCCGAAGGAAGTGGTCCGCTGGTATTATTCGAACCAGCAGCGCCTCGCCGAGATGGAAGCGTTCGTCGTTGAAAGCAACGTCGTCGATTTCGTGCTGGGCAAGGCGAAGGTGACGGACAAGGAAGTGAGCTTCGAAGCACTCGCGAGCGCATCGGCGCAAGCGTAAGTGTTGCTCTAGCGGCGTGCCGGCTGTCGGAGCGACGGCCCGCACGCCGTTTTTACGTCAAGCGCACGGTTGCCATTAATATGGCGATTGAGCGGGCGGCTTCCTTCCGTTCAATTTTCCATTCGAACAAGGTTCATTGAATGATCACTCGCGCTGAATTGCTGGACATGCTTGCTTCGAACGCGCCGCAGGGTTTCGAGGCGCAAGCGCTGGGGCTGGTGCCGATCGTCGTCGAAACGAGCGGCCGCGGCGAGCGTTCGTACGATATCTACTCGCGTCTCCTGAAGGAGCGCCTGGTGTTCATGGTCGGCGAAGTGAACGACCAGACCGCCAACCTCGTGGTCGCGCAACTGCTGTTCCTCGAGAGCGAGAATCCCGACAAGGACATCAGCCTGTACATCAACAGCCCGGGCGGGTCGGTGTCGGCCGGCATGGCGATCTACGACACGATGCAGTTCATCAAGCCGGACGTGTCGACGCTGTGCATGGGCCTCGCGGCCAGCATGGGCGCGTTCCTGCTCGCGTCGGGTGCGAAGGGCAAGCGTTTCGCGCTGCCGAACTCGCGCGTGATGATTCACCAGCCGCTCGGCGGCGCACGCGGCCAGGCATCCGACATCGAGATCCAGGCACGCGAAATCCTCTACCTGAAGGAGCGGCTGAACCAGTTGCTCGCGCAGCACACGGGCCAGGACGTCGAGCGCATCGCGCGCGACACCGACCGTGATAACTTCATGTCGAGCGAGGACGCGAAGGCGTACGGGCTGATCGATCAGGTGCTGTTGAAGCGCCCGTGAGCTTAAACGGGGTGCCGCCCCGATTCGGGCGGCGCCGTCAAACGTCCCGAGTGCCCTGAGCATCTGCGGCAAGCGCATCCAGCCGGCTCCGGTCGCGCCCTAGGCGCGGCGTCCGGAGCAATCGGCGTATCATGTCATTTACCTGTCCGGAGGCTCTACATTCATGGCGGACAAAAAAGGTTCGAACAGCGAGAAGCTGTTGTATTGCTCGTTTTGCGGAAAGAGCCAGCATGAGGTGAAAAAACTCATCGCGGGCCCGTCGGTGTTCATCTGCGATGAATGCATCGACCTCTGCAACGAAATCATTCGCGACGAGGCGGCTGCCGCCGGCGTCGAGGCCAGCCTGTCCCGGTCGGATCTCCCGAGCCCGCAGGAAATTCGCGACATCCTCGATCAGTACGTGATCGGCCAGGAGCGTGCGAAGAAGATCCTCGCGGTGGCCGTGTACAACCACTACAAGCGCCTGAAGCATCTCGACAAGAAGGACGACGTCGAGCTGTCGAAGAGCAACATCCTGCTGATCGGCCCGACGGGCTCCGGCAAGACGCTGCTCGCGCAGACGCTCGCGCGGTTGCTCAACGTGCCGTTCGTGATCGCCGATGCGACGACGCTCACCGAAGCCGGCTACGTCGGCGAGGACGTCGAGAACATCATCCAGAAGCTGTTGCAGAACTGCAACTACGAGGTCGACAAGGCCCAGCGCGGGATCGTCTACATCGACGAAATCGACAAGATCAGCCGCAAGTCGGACAACCCGTCGATCACGCGCGACGTGTCGGGCGAGGGTGTCCAGCAAGCGCTGCTGAAGCTCGTCGAGGGCACGATGGCGTCGGTGCCGCCGCAGGGCGGCCGCAAGCACCCGAACCAGGATTTCATCCAGGTCGACACGACCAACATCCTGTTCATCTGCGGCGGTGCTTTCGACGGCCTCGAAAAGGTGATCACCGACCGTACCGAGAAAACCGGCATCGGCTTCGGCGCGACGGTCAAGAGCAAGCAGGAACGCGACGCGGGCGAAGTGCTGCGCGAGACGGAGCCGGAAGACCTGATCAAATTCGGTCTGATCCCCGAATTGATCGGCCGCCTGCCGGTGGTCGCGACGCTCGGCAAGCTCGATGAAGCCGCGCTGATGAAGATCCTGGTCGAGCCGAAGAACGCGCTCGTCAAGCAGTATCACAAGCTGTTCGCGATGGAGCGCGTCGAGCTGGAGATCCGGCCGGGCGCACTGCAGGCAGTCGCCCGCAAGGCGATCCGCCGCAAGACCGGCGCGCGCGGTTTGCGTTCGATCATCGAACAGGCATTGCTCGACGTGATGTACGAGCTGCCGACGATGAAAGGGGTCAGCAAGGTCATCATCGACGAGAACGTCATCGATGGCGACGGCAAGCCTTTGCTGATCTACGAGGACACGCCGAAGGTGGCGGGTTCGAACTGACCGGCTTGCCGACGATGTTCTGCGAAAAAGGCCGTTCATGAGACCGTGGGCGGCTTTTTTTCGTTTATCTTGTGGGTAACTCTGACTCGACACGCGGTGGTTACTTTCTTACCGAATATTTCCCGCACTTGAAGGCTTGCAATTCGTTGTGGCGGCCTCAATTACCGAACAATTGATTCCACTCATGGGGAAATGAAATGTCAGGCACCCAACTTCTCCCGCCGGAACGCATCACGCTCCCGCTGCTGCCGCTGCGGGATGTCGTCGTTTTCCCGCACATGGTGATTCCGCTCTTCGTGGGCCGGCCGAAATCGATCAAGGCCCTCGAAGCAGCGATGGAAGGCGGCAAGCACATCATGCTCGTCGCCCAGAAAACCGCGGCCAAGGACGAACCGACCGAAAAGGACATGTACGAGGTCGGTTGTATCGCCAACATCCTGCAGATGCTGAAGCTGCCGGACGGCACCGTGAAGGTGCTCGTCGAGGGTCTGCAGCGAGCGAAGGCATTGTCGATCGAAGAGCAGGAAACGCAATTCTCCTGCGAAGTGATGCCGCTCGAGCCCGATCATGCCGACAGCGCTGAAACGGAAGCGCTGCGCCGCGCGATCGTGTCGCAGTTCGACCAGTACGTGAAGCTGAACAAGAAGATCCCGCCGGAGATCCTCACGTCGCTGTCGGGCATCGACGAAGCGGGCCGCCTCGCCGACATGATCGCCGAGCGCCTGCCGCTGAAGCTCGACCAGAAGCAGCACATCCTCGAGATGTTCCCGGTCATCGAGCGCCTCGAGCACCTGCTCGCGCAGCTCGAAGCCGAGATCGACATCCTGCAGGTCGAAAAGCGCATCCGCGGGCGCGTGAAGCGCCAGATGGAAAAGAGCCAGCGCGAGTACTACCTGAACGAACAGGTCAAGGCGATCCAGAAGGAACTGGGCGAAGGCGAAGAGGGTGCGGATCTCGAGGAGCTCGAGAAGCGCATCAACGCCGCGCGCATGCCGAAGGAAGCGAAGAAGAAGGCCGACGCCGAGCTGAAGAAGCTGAAGCTGATGTCGCCGATGTCGGCGGAAGCCACCGTCGTGCGCAACTACATCGACACGCTGATCGGCCTGCCGTGGCGCAAGAAGAGCAAGGTCAACAACGACCTGTCGAACGCCGAGCAGGTGCTCGACGAGGATCACTTCGGCCTCGAGAAGGTGAAGGAACGCATCCTCGAGTATCTCGCGGTCCAACAGCGCGTCGACAAGGTGAAGGCGCCGATCCTGTGCCTCGTCGGGCCCCCGGGCGTCGGCAAGACCTCGCTCGGCCAGTCGATCGCCCGCGCGACGAACCGCAAGTTCGTCCGGATGGCGCTCGGCGGCGTGCGTGACGAGGCCGAGATCCGTGGCCACCGCCGTACGTACATCGGTTCGATGCCGGGCAAGATCCTGCAGAGCCTCACGAAGGTGGGCGTGCGCAATCCGCTCTTCCTGCTCGACGAGGTCGACAAGATGGGCATGGATTTCCGCGGCGATCCGTCGTCGGCGCTGCTCGAAGTGCTCGATCCGGAACAGAACCACACGTTCGCCGACCACTACATCGAAGTCGACTTCGACCTGTCGGACGTGATGTTCGTCGCGACGTCGAACTCGCTGAACATCCCGCCGCCGCTGCTCGACCGGATGGAAGTGATCCGTCTGTCGGGTTACACGGAAGACGAGAAGGTCAGCATCGCCCAGCGTTACCTGCTGCCGAAGCAGAAGAAGAACAACGGGCTGAAGGAAGGCGAGATCGAGGTCACCGAGCAGGCGATCCGCGACATCATCCGCTACTACACGCGTGAAGCCGGTGTGCGTTCGCTCGAGCGGGAAGTGTCAAAGATCTGCCGCAAGGTCGTGAAGATGCTGCTGCTGAAGAAGGCATCGGGTGCGATCAAGGTCGATGGCGAAAACCTCGACACGTTCCTCGGCGTACGCAAGTACGACTTCGGCCTCGCGGCGAAGGAAAACCAGGTCGGTCAGGTGACGGGCCTCGCGTGGACGGAAGTCGGTGGCGATCTGCTGACGATCGAAGCCGCGGTGATGCCGGGCAAGGGCAACGTGATCCGTACGGGTTCGCTCGGCGACGTGATGAAGGAGTCGGTCGAGGCGGCACGTTCGGTCGTGCGCTCGCGCTCGCGTCGTCTCGGCATCAAGGACGAAGCGTTCGAGAAGCAGGACATCCACATCCACGTGCCGGAAGGCGCGACGCCGAAGGACGGTCCGTCCGCAGGCGGTGCGATGACGACCGCGCTGGTGTCGGTGCTGACGGGTATCCCCGTGCGTGCCGATGTCGCGATGACGGGCGAAATCACGCTGCGTGGTGAAGTCCTGCCGATCGGTGGTCTGAAGGAGAAGCTGCTCGCCGCGCATCGCGGTGGCATCAAGCTCGTGCTGATCCCGGAAGAGAACGTGAAGGATCTCGCCGAGATTCCGGACAACGTGAAGAACGCGATCGAGATCGTGCCGGTCCGCTGGATCGACAAGGTGCTGGAACTCGCGCTCGAGCGTTCGCCGACCCCGCTGCCGCCGGAAGAAGAGGCGAAGGCGGCGGCACCGGTCGCCGATGCGGCGAAGGATGCTGGCTCGACGGAATTCGTCAAGCACTAAGCATCGGGACATCGTCGTTCCTGACGGTTGTTCACGAAACCCGCGGCATGGCCGCGGGTTTTTTTATGCGTAGCCGATTCGTGTGCGCGAACGTTTAAAAAATTCGCGTCAGGGCTTTGCAAAATGATCGGGGATGAATTAAACTTGCAGGCTCGCTGGTTGTTGATGCCGAAACGCAGATCGCAACCAGAACGAATCGGAAACGGGTGCTTAGCTCAGCTGGTAGAGCGGCGCCCTTACAAGGCGTAGGTCGGGGGTTCGAACCCCTCAGCACCCACCAGTTTCCTGATTCAGCCAGACCAAGGAGCGGTAGTTCAGTCGGTTAGAATACCGGCCTGTCACGCCGGGGGTCGCGGGTTCGAGTCCCGTCCGCTCCGCCAGAAAATGAAGAAGCCCGCCTTGTGCGGGCTTTTTCATTTGCGTTTAGGGCTGCGCCTGCAAGCGCAGCCGCGGCCTGCACAATGCAGGCGAGTCTCGTCCGCTCCGCCAAACAAACGAAAGTGCCTGCCGAGTGCGGGCATTTTCGTTTTGTGCGCCTGTTTGCCGCGCCGTACTCGCCCACGCTACGTCTGCTTTTCTCCCGTCCCACCCCGTATGTTGTAATATCGGACGTTTTGTCCAATTTTCCCGTCACGCATGCTCGATTTCTTCCGTAATCACCAGCGCCTGATGATGGCGCTCCTGCTCCTGATCGTGTTGCCGGGGCTGGGTTTCGTCGGGATCCAAGGCTTCCGCGGCTTCTTCGACGACAGCGCGAACGTCGCGGCAGTCAACGGGCACAAGATCACGCGGGTCGAATTCGACGGCGCGTTCCGTCAGCAGATCGACCAGGCGCGTCAGGCGCTCGGCGGGCAGTTCGACATCAAGATGTTCGATACGCCCGAGCACCGCAAGCAGGTGCTCGACGGCCTGATCCAGCAACGCGTGCTGGCCGACGAGACCCAACGCCTGCACCTGACCGCATCCGACAACGCCGTGCGCGACGCGCTGATGAGCGACCCGATGATTGCGTCGCTGAAGAAGCCCGACGGTTCGATCGACGTCGAGCGCTATGCGCAACTGCTGTCGTTCCAGGGGATGACGCCCGAGCAGTATCAGGAGCGCGTACGCTACAGCCTCGCGCTGCAACAGATTCCGGCCAGCATCGTGTCGAGCGCATTCACGCCGAAGAGCCTCGCGCAACGCCTGTCCGAACTCGCCGCGCAGCAGCGCGAAGTGCAGGCGCTCGTGCTGAAGACGAGCGACTTCGCCGCGAAGGTCCAGCCGACCGATGCGCAGCTCGCCGCGTACTATGACGCGCACAAGCAGAGCTTCGCGACACCGGAGACCGCGACGGTCCAGTACCTCGTGTATTCGCCGGCCGCAGCGGCCGCGAGCGCGCAGCCGACCGAGGCGGACATCAAGAAGTTCTACGACGACAACCCGACGCACTTCCGCACCGAAGCACAGGTGCGCGTGAGCCACATCTTCATCGCCGCGCCGGGCAGCGCAAGCGCGGCCGACAAGGCTGCGGCGAAGACGAAGGCCGAGCAGCTGCTGGCCGACGTGAAGGCGCATCCGGACCAGTTCGCGCAGATCGCGCAGAAGAGCTCGCAGGACGCACCGTCTGCCGCGAAGGGCGGCGACCTCGGCTTCATCACGCGTGGCTCGACGGCGGGCGGCAAGGCGTTCGACGATGCCGCGTTCGCGCTCAAGCAGGGCGACGTGAGCGGTGTCGTGCAGTCGGATCTCGGCTTCCACATCCTGAAGGCAACGGAAGTGAAGCCGGCCGCCGTCAAGCCGTTCGCCGACGTGAAGGACCAGATCGCAGTCGACCTCAAGCAGCAGTACGCATCGAAGGCGTTCACGGACAACGCGGAAGGCTTCACGTCCACCGTCTACGAAAAGGCGAAGACGCTGCAGCCGGCCGCGGACAAGTACAAGCTGACGATCCAGACGGCCACCGTCACGCCGACGCCGAACCCGCAGCTGCCGCCGACGAGCCCGCTGAACAATCCGAAGTTCCTGGCCGCCGTGTTCGCCAACGACTCGGTGAAGAGCCAGAACAACACGCAGGCGATCGACGTCGGCAACAACACGCTGATCTCGGCGCGCGTGACCGACTACAAGCCGGCCGCCGTGCCCGCGCTCGACGCGATCAAGGACGTCGTGCGCCAGAAGGTCGTGGCCGAACAGGCTGCGGAACTCGCGAAGAAGGACGGCGCGGCGAAGCTTGCCGAACTGCAGAAGTCGAAGTCGGTCGACGGGTTCGCGGCCGCGCAGAAGGTGTCGCGCACGCAGTCGCAGGGCCTGACGCCGGCTGCACTGAGCGCCGTGTACAAGGTCGATGCGAAGACGCTGCCGGCGTACGTCGGTGTCGATCTCGGCGCGGACGGCTATGCGATCTACCGCGTGAACGCGGTGATCCCGGGTTCGGCGGTCGATCCGCAGCAACTGGCCGCCGCGCAGCAGCAGATGGCGCAGGTCGACGCGCAGAGCGAAGGCGAAGCGTATCTGGCCGCGCTACGTGACCGCTCGAAGGTGAAGCTGTACGGCTCGACGGCCAGCCAGTCGCAGGACGGCGACAACTGAGCATCGTTTCGCACGCAACAAAAAGCCCCGCTTCATGCGGGGCTTTTTGTTTTCCGGCGGGGCGGCAGCGTCAGCCGCGCGGCTTGCCGAGCAGCGGCTTCAGCGCAGGCCAGACATTGTCGAGCAAAATGCCTTGCGCCTGTTGTGCCGGGTGCATCTGGTCGGCCTGGAACAACTCCGGCTTGTTCTCGATGCCGGCCAGCAGGAACGGCACGAGGGGCACGCCGAGATCCTTCGACAGCCGCGTATAGACGGCGTGGAACTTCTGCGTGTAGTCGGGGCCGTAATTGGGTGGCACATACATGCCGACCAGCACGACCTTCGCCCGCGCCTGTCGTGCGCCGGCGATGATGTCGCGCAGGTTCTGCTCGGTCGTGGCGAGCGGCACGCCGCGCAGCGCATCGTTCGACCCGAGCTCGACGACGATGATCGACGGCTTGAGCCGTTGCAGCACCGCGGGCAGCCGCGCGCGGCCGCCGCTCGTGGTGTCGCCGCTGACGCTGGCGTTCGCGACGCTATAATCGATTCGCTCGGTCGTGAGCCGTTGCCGCAGCAATGCCACCCAGCCGGTGTCGCGCGGCAGCCCGTATTCGGCCGACAGGCTGTCGCCGAGCACGACGATCACGGGCTGGCCTGATGTCGCCGCCGGCGTCGTTGCGGCGCGCGCCGGCACGGTGGCAGCGAGCAGGGTGCCCAGCAGCGCGGCGACCGCCGCGCGTCTTTTCCAGCGAAATGTCGTGTCCATGTTCAAGATTACCGATCCGATCATCGAAGTCCATGACGTATGCAAGCGGGTCGCCGATGCAACGGGCGAGCTGACGATCCTCGACGGCATCACGCTCGCCGTGCAGCCGGGCAGCAGCCTCGCGATCGTCGGCGCGTCGGGGTCGGGTAAATCGACGCTGCTTGGCCTGCTTGCTGGGTTGGACAGCGCGACGAGCGGCACGGTTCGCCTGCTCGGTCGTGCGCTCGACCAGCTCGACGAGGATGCGCGTGCGGCGCTGCGCAACGGCGCAGTCGGCTTCGTGTTCCAGTCGTTCCAGTTGATACCGCACCTGACGGCGCTCGAGAACGTCATGCTGCCGCTCGAGCTGCAGGGAGGCATCAGCGCGCGTGAAGCAGCCGATCGTGCCCGGGCGCTGCTCGTGCAGGTCGGTCTCGGCGAGCGTACCGCGCATTATCCGAAGCTGTTGTCCGGGGGCGAGCAGCAGCGTGTCGCGCTTGCGCGCGCATTCGTCACGCGCCCGGCGATCCTGTTCGCCGACGAGCCGACCGGCAGCCTCGATGCGGCCACGGGGCATGCGGTCATCGACCTGATGTTCGAACTGAACCGCACGCACGGCGCCACGCTCGTGCTCGTCACGCACGATGTCGAACTCGCGCGCCGCTGTGCGACGACCGTGACGATCGACGCCGGCCGCATCGTCGAGCCGCACGCGGAGCAGCGCGGCACCTGAATTGAGTGGCCGGCCGCGCAAGCAGGGCTGCGCGGCCGGCATCGGCATGACGCCGATACCCGAGAGCGTCAGCGCTTCAGCGCCGCGCGGGCGCGCTCGATCAGCGCGGTGGTCGACGAGTCGTGCTTGGCCGGATCGACCGACTCGGCCGTCAGGTCGGCTTCCACCACCTTGCCGAGAATCTTGCCGAGCTCGACGCCCCACTGGTCGAACGGATTGATGTCCCACACCGTTGCCTGCACGAGCACCTTGTGTTCATACAGCGCGATCAGCGAACCGAGCGTGCGCGGCGTCAGCGCATCGACGAGCAGTGTCGTCGTCGGGCGGTTGCCCGGGAACGTCAGGTGCGGTGCGAGCGCTTCCTTGCCCGGCCCCGCGACCTTGCGCGCTTCGTCGAGCGTGCGGCCGAGCATCAGCGCCTCGCTCTGCGCAAAGCAGTTCGCCAGCAGCTTCGGATGATGGCTCGCGAGCGGATGCTCGGGCGTCAGCACCGCGATGAAGTCGATCGGCACGATCGTCGGCCCCTGGTGCAGCATCTGGAAGAACGCGTGCTGCCCGTTGGTGCCCGGCTCGCCCCACGTGACGGCGGAGGTCGGGTAGTCGACGAAGGTGCCGTCCAGGCGCGCGGATTTGCCGTTGCTCTCCATTTCGAGCTGCTGCAGGTATGACGGCAGGTAGTGCAGCGCTTCCGAATACGGTGCGACGAGATAGCTCTGCGAACCGAAGAAATTCCGGTACCAGATGCCGATCAGGCCGAGCAGCACGGGCAGGTTGCGCTCGAGCGGCGCTTCGCGGAAATGACGGTCCATGTCGTTCGCGCCGGCCAGCAGCTCGTCGAACTGCTCGGGGCCGATCGCGATCATGATCGACAGGCCGACTGCCGACCACAGCGAATAGCGGCCGCCGACCCAGTCCCACATTTCGAACACGTTGTCCGCGGCGATGCCGAACTTCACGACTTCGGCCGGGTTCGCCGACACGCCGACGAAGTGCTTCGCGAGCGCGTCCTCGGGGCAGCCGCGCGCGACGAACCAGTCGCGCAGCGAGCGTGCGTTCGTCATCGTCTCGAGCGTCGTGAACGTCTTCGACACGATGATCGCGAGCGTTTCCTCCGGATCGACCTGCTCGAGCACGCGCGCGAGATCGGCGCCGTCGACGTTCGACACGAAGTGCGTGGTGATTTCAGGCGTCGCGACGTGGTGCAGCGCATGCACGACCATCTTCGGCCCGAGATCGGAGCCGCCGATGCCGATGTTGATCACGTGGCGGATGCGCTTGCCGGTGTAGCCCGTCCACGTGCCGCTGCGCACGGCGCGCGCGAAGGTCGCCATCTTCGCGCGCTCGGCGCTGATCTGTGCGTGGAACGGCGCTTGCGGATCGGTCGCGCGCAGCGCGGTGTGCAGCGCGGCACGGCCTTCGGTCGGGTTGACGATCTCGCCCGCGAACATCGCGTCGCGGCGTGCTTCGACGCCCGCGTCACGTGCGAGCTGCACGAGCAGGCGCAGCGTGTCGTCATTGATGCGGTTCTTCGAGAAATCGGCCGCGAGGCCGCCGCCTGCGAGCGTGAAGCGTTCGGCACGCGTCGGCGTGGGGTCGTTTTCCGGCGCGAACCAGTCGCGCAGGCGAGCATGGCGGATTTGCTCGAAGTGGGATTGAAGGGCAGTCCAGGCGGGGAGCGAATTCAGCGTCATGGCGGTTCGAGTGAAGCGTGAATCGGGAGGAATGCCGCGCCGGCTCATCGGGATCGGAAGGCCGGCGGACGAGAGGGCCCGCCGTGCGGCGGGGCAGTCAGTATAGCGGCCTTATGTGTCGGCGCGCGGCGACGCGTAAAAAAGGCGATTGATCAGCGTGCGCACCATCGGCGCGAGTTCGCCGGCCGTGAGTCCGGCCGGGCCGGTGCCGTGTGCGGTCAGCGTGTCGGCCGCGAGGCCGTGCAGGTAGACGCCCGCGAGCGCGGCCTCGTACGGTGCGACGCACTGCGCGAGCAACGCGCCGATCAGTCCGCCGAGTACGTCGCCGGTGCCGCCCGTGGCGAGCGCCGCATTGCCGGTCGGATTGATCGTCACGCGGCCGTCGGGCGCCGCAATCACCGTGCCCGAGCCTTTCAGCACGACATGTGCCGCATAACGAATCGCAAGCGCCTGCGCGGCCGCGACGCGGTCGCGCTGGATGGTCGCCGTGTCGCTGCCGAGCAACCGGGCGGCTTCGAGCGGATGCGGTGTCAGCACGCATGGATTGCCGCGCGCACCGCGCGTGGCGACGGCGGTCGCAAGATCGGCATGTGTCGCGACGAGGTTCAGCGCATCGGCATCGAGCAGCGTCGCGGCATCGTGCGCGAGCACGTCGCGCACGAGCGTCGCCGCGGCCTCGCGCGTGCCCAGCCCGCAGCCGGCCGCGATGGCGGTCATCGCGCCGAGATCGAGGCCGTCGGCCGGATGCAGCATCAGTTCGGGGAACGGTGGGTCGTACGGCGGTGCGCCGGCGCCCAGGAAGCCGACGTGCACCTTGCCGGCACCGGCGTACAGCGCGGCGCGGGCGGCCAGGATCGGCGCGCCGCACATGCCCGTGTCGCCGCCGAGTACCGCGAGACTGCCGAACGTGCCCTTGTGGGACGCGAATGCGCGCGCGGGCAGGGCGGCGGCGAACCGCGCGGGTGCGTTCAGCACGATGGCCGGCGCGGCGGGTGGCGCGACGTCGAGCGAGGCGACGTCGATCTCGCCGGCGAGATCGCGGCCTTCGCCCGTATAGAGCCCCGGCTTCGCGGCGATGAAGGTGAGCGTATGGGTGGCGGCGACGGCGACGCCCGCGCCGACGATCTGGCCCGTATCGCTGTCGAGCCCGCTCGGCACATCGAGTGCGAGCACGTGGCCGCCGCTGCGCGCATGCGCGGCGACGCGCTGGGCCTGCTCGGCGAATGCGCCGTCGAGCGCGCGGCCGAGACCGATGCCGAACAGCCCGTCGACGATCCATGCAAAGCTGTCCAGCGAAGCAGGCGGTGTGGCGGATACCGGTACGCCCGCCGCGCGCGCGAGGCCGAGCGCCCATTGCGCGTCGTCTGGTTTGACTGGCACCGGCATCCACGCTTGCGTGGCGACGCCAAGCTGCTGGAGGTGAGCGGCGGCAACCAGCGCATCACCGCCGTTGTTGCCCGGGCCGACCGCGAACCACACGGGCCGGTCGTCGCCGGCCATGCGCTCGGACAGCCAGTGCGCGGCGGCGGCGCCGGCGCGACCCATCAGCGTATGCGGCGGCAACGCCGCCGCGGCGTCGGTTTCGGCCGTGCGCAGGTCGGCGACGCGCAGCAGCGCGATCGGATCGGAATCGGGGAGCGGGCGGGTATTGGCGGTCATCGCGGGGTCGTGGCGGCTGGCTAGGTGGCCGCCGGGGACGGGCCCGCGGCGGTCAGGTCGTGAAGCGCCCGGCGCGCAGCGCGGCGAGCGTGTCGGCGGGCCAGTGCTGCACGTCGCCGCCCAGATAGTCGGTCACCACTTTAGCAGACCCGCAGGCGAGCCCCCAGCCGGCCGGACCATGTCCGAAATTGACGAACACGCGCGGATGCGGGGTCGGACCGACGACCGGCAGGCCGTCCGGCGACAGCAACTGCGTGCCTTGCCACGACAACGCGGCCGAGATGCGCGCGGCGCCGGGCACCCAGTCGTGGACGGCCTGGCCGAGCAGCGCGAGCGCGGCCTCGGACAGCGGCTCGGCGAGCGGCTTCGCGGTGTCGGGCAGGCTCTGCAGCACCGCGCCGCCGCCGACGCGCAGCCGCTGGTGAGTGCGCGTGATCGAGATCCGCTTGATCGAATCGATGACGTTCAGGTGCGGTGCGTGTTCTTCGTACGCGACCGGTGCGGTGAGCGTATGGACGCGCACCGGGTGCAGCGGCAGGCGCCAGCCGAGCCGGTCGAGCAGCGGCAGGCTGCCGGCGCCGGCGGCGACCACGATCGCATCGGCGGAAATCACGTCGACCTCGCGTGCGTTCGACGCACGCCGGTCGCCGGGCGGGACGAGCTCGACCGCGGCGCGGCCGGTGTCGACGCGGATCGCGGCGACTTCCGCGCCGAAGCGGAACTGCACGCCATGCTCGTCGAGCGTCTGCTTGACCAGTTTCGCGAACAGCGGGCAATTGCCGGTGCGTTCGGTCTCGAGCAGCACGCCGCCGGCGAAGCCGGGCTCGGCCGGCACCGACGGTTCGAGCGTCGCGCATTCGTCGGCGGAGAGCAGGCGGTACGGCTGGTCGAGCGTGCGCAGCAGGTCGAGCGCCGGCTGCATCGCGTCCCAGTCGCGCGGATCGCGCACCACGTGCAGGATGCCGGGCTTCTGCTCGAATTCGAGTTCGAGGCGCGTCTCGATGTCGGCGAGCGAGTCGCGCGACGCATCGATCAGCGGGCGCAGCCGCGCGTACTGGGCGGCGAACGCGTCGGGTTCACGCAGCGTGCCGAGCTGCTTGACGAAGCGGCGCACGCCGCCGTTGAAGCCCGGCTTGTAGACGATGCCGCTGTCGCGCGGCTGGCGCTGGCGCATGAAGGTCGGGCCGAACCAGACGTCGAGCGGGCTCGGCAGCAGCGCGCCGCCGTCGCCGTAGGTCGCACCCTGCGCGACGGTGGCGTGACGTTCGACCACGCACACGCGATGGCCGGCCGCGCGCAGCTGGTAGGCGGTGGCGACGCCGCTGATTCCGCCGCCGATGACGATGACATCCATGGATTGCTTCGATGACGGGCGGCGCGCAGGCGCCGCCCGGTGAGAATTCGCTGAGGGCCCCGGCCCGGTGAACCCGGAATGATAGCGCCAAAATCGCGGGAACCGGCGCCGGGCGAGCACGGACCGTGCAGCCGCGCCACGGCCGCCGGCTGCCGCGCCCGCGCGGGCGGGCTGTACACGGCGTACACCGCGGCACCGTTGCGGTGCATGCGGGCTACCGATTGGCCGGTCTGGGGCGACCGACTTCCGGGTATAATTACGGCCTTCCTTTCGCCCCACGTCGCCACTTCGCGCGACTCATCGACGTCAGTCCAGCCCATGGCTCACTTCTCGTGTTTTCCCGGCGCTTCGGCCCTCTCCGATTTCCGTCAAACCCGTCTGCTCGACACGCTCAAGCAAATCGACGCCAACATCGTCGCGGTGCGCGGGCAGTTCCTGCACTTCGTCAATGCGGCCGAGCCGCTGTCGGCCGACGACAGCGCGCGCATCGACGCGCTGATGCACTACGGCGCGCCGTTCGAGCCGGCGGCCGAGAAGGGCACGGCCGAGACCTTCGTCGTGCTGCCGCGTTTCGGCACGGTCTCGCCGTGGGCGAGCAAGGCGACCGACATCGCGCAGCACTGCGGCCTCACGCAGGTGCGCCGCATCGAGCGCGGTGTCGAATTCACGGTCACGCTGAAGTCGGGCCTGCTCGGCGGCAAGAAGGCGCTGTCGGACGACGCGCGCGCAGCCGTGGCGGCCGCGCTGCATGACCGGATGACCGAAAGCGTGGTCGCGGCACGCGACGACGCGAAGCACCTGTTCGACGAACTGCCGGCCAAGCCGCTCGCACGCGTCGACGTGCTGGGCGTCGGCCGCGGCGCGCTCGAACGCGCGAACGTCGAGCTGGGCCTCGCGCTCGCCGACGACGAGATCGATTACCTGGTCGACGCGTTCCGCAAGCTCGAACGCAACCCGACCGACGTGGAACTGATGATGTTCGCGCAGGCGAACAGCGAGCACTGCCGCCACAAGATCTTCAATGCGCAGTGGACGATCGACGGCGAGGCGCAGGACATGTCGCTGTTCGCGATGATCCGCAACACCGAGAAGCTGAACCCGCAGGGCACGATCGTCGCGTATTCGGACAACTCGTCGATCATGGTCGGCGCCGAAGCCGAGCGCTGGTTCCCGCGCAACGCAGGCGCGGCCGGCGAGCCGGGTGAACGCTATGGCCGCCACACCGAGCTCACGCACACGCTGATGAAGGTCGAGACGCACAACCACCCGACGGCGATCTCGCCGTTCCCGGGTGCGGCGACCGGCGCGGGCGGCGAGATTCGCGACGAAGGCGCGACGGGCCGCGGTGCGCGCCCGAAGGCCGGCCTCACGGGCTTCACCGTGTCGAACCTCGATCTGCCCGACGCACGCCAGTCGTGGGAAAACGCGCGCGACGCGGCCCAGCCGGTCGGCGAGCGCAACCCGAACGAGCAGCACGGCCCGTACGGCCGCCCCGACCGCATTGCGTCGCCGCTGCAGATCATGATCGACGGCCCGCTCGGCGGCGCCGCGTTCAACAACGAATTCGGCCGTCCGAACCTCGGCGGCTATTTCCGTGTGTACGAGCAGAACGTCGGCGGGAAGGTGCACGGCTATCACAAGCCGATCATGATCGCGGGCGGTCTCGGCAACATCGCCGACCAACATACGCACAAGCACGACGTGCCGGCCGGCTCGCTGCTGATCCAGATCGGCGGCCCGGGCATGCGGATCGGGATGGGCGGCGGCGCCGCGAGCTCGATGGCGACCGGCGCGAACACGGCCGAACTCGACTTCGACTCGGTGCAGCGCGGCAACCCGGAAATCGAGCGTCGCGCACAGGAAGTGATCAACGGCTGCTGGCAGCTCGGCGCGGAAAACCCGATCCTGAGCATCCACGACGTCGGCGCGGGCGGCCTGTCGAATGCGTTCCCCGAGATCGTCGACGGTGCGGGCAAGGGCGCGCGCTTCGAGCTGCGCAAGGTCGCGCTCGAGGAATCGGGCCTGTCGCCGCGCGAAATCTGGTCGAACGAAGCGCAGGAGCGCTACGTGCTGGCGATCGCGCCGGCCGACCTGCCGCGCTTCGAGGCGATCTGCGCCCGTGAGCGCTGCCCGTTCGCGGTGGTCGGTGTCGCGACCGACGAACGCCAGTTGAAGCTCGTCGACGACGAAGCGACGGGCGCCGACGAATACCCGGTCGACATGCCGATGGAAGTGCTGCTCGGCAAGCCGCCGCGCATGCATCGCGACGTCACGCGCGTGGCGACCGAGCGTGCACCGGTCGACGTGACGGGCATTGCCTTGTCGGCGGTCGCGATCGACGTGCTGAAGCACCCGACGGTCGGCAGCAAGTCGTTCCTGATCACGATCGGCGACCGCTCGGTCGGCGGCACGTCGGTGCGTGACCAGATGGTCGGCCCGTGGCAGGTGCCGGTGGCCGACTGCGCGGTCACCGCGCTCGACTACGCGGGCTTCAAGGGCGAGGCGATGACGATGGCCGAGCGCACGCCGCTCGCCGTGATCAATGCGCCGGCATCGGGCCGCATGGCGGTCGGCGAGGCGATCACGAACATCGCGAGCGCGCCGATCGCGTCGCTCGACAAGCTGAAGCTGTCGGCGAACTGGATGGCGGCATGCGGCACGGCCGGCGAGGACGCCGCGCTGTTCGACACGGTCAAGGCGATCGGCATGGAGCTGTGCCCGGCGCTCGGGATCGGCATCCCGGTCGGCAAGGATTCGCTGTCGATGAAGACGAAGTGGGACGAGCAGGGCGTCGCGAAGGAAGTGGTGTCGCCGGTGTCGCTGATCATCTCCGCGTTCGCGCCGGTCGAGGACGTGCGCCGTCACCTGACGCCGCAACTGCGCCGCATCGCCGACGCGGGCGACAGCGTGCTGATCGCGATCGATCTCGGCCGCGGCAAGAACCGGATGGGCGGCAGCATCTTCGCGCAGGTCACGCAGCAGGTCGGCGACACGACGCCGGACGTCGACGACGCGGAAGACCTGAAGCGCTTCTTCAACGCGATCCAGTCGCTCAATGCGCAAGACAAGCTGCTGGCCTACCACGACCGCTCGGACGGCGGCCTGTGGGCGACGGTGTGCGAAATGGCGTTCGCGGGCCACGCGGGCGTGTCGCTGAACGTCGACATGCTGACGCTCGACCCGAATCACGAATCCGACTACGGCGACGCGAAGGACTGGGCGAAGCAGACGAGCGGCCGCCGCGAGGATCGCACGCTGCGCGCGCTGTTCTCCGAGGAACTCGGCGCCGTCGTGCAGGTGCGTGCGACCGATCGCGACGCGGTGCTCGGCGCGCTGCGCGAGTTCGGTCTGTCGGCGTGCTCGCACGTGATCGGCTCGGTCAACGATCGCGACGTGATCGAGGTATACCGCGACGCGAAGAAGATCTTCGACGCACCGCGCACCAAACTCCATCGCGCATGGAGCGAAGTGAGCTGGCGCATCGCGCGCCTGCGCGACAACCCCGCGTGTGCGGATGCCGAATACGACGCACTGCTCGACGCGGCCGATCCGGGCATCTCGCCGGTGCTGAGCTTCGATCCGGCCGACGACATCGCCGCGCCGTTCATCGCGACGGGCGCACGGCCGCGCGTCGCGATCCTGCGCGAGCAGGGCGTGAACTCGCATCTGGAAACGGCCTACGCGTTCGACCGCGCGGGCTTCGATGCACACGACGTGCACATGAGCGACCTGCTCGCCGGCCGTGCCACGCTCGCCGATTTCGCGGGTGCGGTCGCATGCGGCGGCTTCTCGTACGGCGACGTGCTGGGCGCGGGCGAAGGCTGGGCAAAGACGATCCGCTTCAACGCGAACCTCGCCGACATGTTCTCGGCCTTCTTCGCACGTCCCGACACGTTCGCGCTCGGCATCTGCAACGGTTGCCAGATGCTGTCGAGCCTCGCGTCGATGATCCCGGGCGCGGATGCGTGGCCGAAGTTCACGCGCAACAAGTCCGAGCAGTTCGAGGCGCGCTTCTCGTTCGTCGAAGTGGAGAAATCGCCGTCGATCTTCTTCGCGGGGATGGAAGGCTCGCGGATTCCGGTCGCGGTCGCGCACGGCGAAGGCTATGCGGACTTCTCGCAGCAGGGCGACATCGATCGCGTCGCGGTCGCGATGCGTTTCGTCGACCACCGCGGCGAAGCGACCGAGCGCTATCCGTTCAACCCGAACGGCTCGCCGGCCGGCATCACGTCGGTCACGACGGCCGACGGCCGCTTCTCGGTGCTGATGCCGCACATGGAGCGTGTGCATCGTACGGTCGCGATGAGCTGGCACCCGGAAAGCTGGGGTGAAGCGAGCCCGTGGATGCGCGTGTTCCGCAACGCGCGCCGCTGGATCGGCTGATCGGAATGATGTTCGATCCGCACGCGCCGGTCGAGGTCGTCACGCTGCGCGATGAGCGTGCCAGCGAGGCCGACGCGATCGGCCGCGTGATCGTCGCCGCGTTCGCGGGCGAGCCGGAAGGCGGCCAGTTCGAACGGCGGATCGTCGATACGCTGCGTGCCGACGGTGCGTTGAGCGTCTCGCTCGTCGCGGAGCGCGACGGCCGCCTGATCGGGCACGTTGCGTTCTCGCCGGTGTCGATCGGTGGCGAACCGTCCGGCAGCCAGGGCTGGTACGGGCTGGCGCCGCTCGCGGTGCTGCCCGATTGCCAGCGGCAGAGCATCGGTGCGGGGCTGGTGCGCACGGGGCTCGACGCGTTGCGCCGGCTTGGCGCGCGCGGTTGCGTGCTGCTCGGCGAACCCGCGTACTACACGCGGTTCGGCTTTGCGCCATCCGGCGACATCGTGTTCCCGGGCGTACCGCCCGGGTATTTCCTTGCGCTGTCGCTCGACGATTCGGCGCCGCGGCCGTCAGGTGACGTTCGCTATCACGACGTGTTCCATCCGGCGTAGCCCGCCGCGCTTGCGGTGCGCGCGAATCCGGCACGGGAAAGGCCGCTCTTCGGAGCGGCCTTTTTCTTTTGCCGGGCTGCCAGCGAAGCGCATCGTGACTCGTCCGCAGGCAGTGTGCGCGGGCAATAAAAAACCGCTCCGAAGAGCGGCTTTTCGATGCGCGTGTGGCGCGTGCCGGCGTTACTTGACCGTTGCCTGCTGGCGCAGACCTTCCTCGAACGCCTGCAGCTTCTGCTGCACGAGCTGCTGCGCGATCTGCTGCTTCACCTGCTCGAGCGGCGGCGGGGCGATGTCGCGGATGTCGTCGACGCGGATGATGTGCCAGCCGAACTGCGTCTTCACCGGCGTGTCGGTCATCTGGCCTTTCTGCAGCTTCTGCGCGGCCGCCGCGAATTCCGGCACGTACGCCTTCGGGTCGGACCAGTCGAGATCGCCGCCGTTCTTGCCCGAACCCGGATCCTTCGAGTATTGCTTCGCGAGATCCTCGAATTTCGCGCCGGCCTTGATCTTCGCGATCAGGTCCTTCGCCTGCTGCTCGTCGCTGACGAGGATGTGGTGCAGGTGGTATTCGCGATTGCCGCCGGCGCCCTTGACGAGGTCGTCGTAGCGCGCCTTCACTTCGGCGTCGGTCGGCTGGTTCTTCTTCAGGAAGCTCTCGATCATCGAACGCAGCACGACGGTCTGCTGCGCGACGGCGACCTGCGCCTTCACGTCCGGACGGTTCGGGATGCCTTCACGGATCGCTTCCTGCATCAGGATTTCGCGGTTCACGAGTTCCTGGCGCACGGCCTGCTGCAGTTGCGGGCTGTCGGTCTGGCCTTGCTGGACGAGCTGAGCCACCATCGCGTCGGCGCGCGACTTCGGAATCGGCGTGCCGTTGACGACGGCGATGTTCTGGGCAAATGCCGGTGCCGCTGCAAAAGCAGCCGCCGCGACCCACAGGCGGGGGGATTTCAGGATCATCGGGAATTCCTAATGAGACTAGATTGAAGATTCGTTGAATTCTTCGGGCGTGTAAGCCACGATCGCGAGCGCGTGAATGCCGCGCTGCATCGCATCAGCGAGCGCATCATACACCAGCCGGTGCCGCGCGACGCGCGGCTTGCCCGCGAAGGCGGCCGACACGATCGTGACCGTGAAATGGCCGCCGGCGGACGCGCCGGCGTGGCCCGCGTGCTGTGCGCTGTCGTCGCGCACGGTGAGCGACAGCGGGGCGAGCGCCGCGGTGAGGCGCGCTTCGATCAGCGCGATGCGCTCGTCGGGCGACGCGTGGAGAAAGGCGTCCGTCATGTCACTCGTCCTTCAGGTATTTCGTGAGCCACAGGCTCTGCAGGATGATGAATACGACCATCGCGCCCGTCGTGCCGAACAGCTTGAAGTTCACCCATTGCGATTCGGTGAAGTTGTGCACCACGTACAGGTTCGCGACACCGAGCACCGCGAAGAACAGCGCCCAGGCGACGTTCAGCTTGTCCCACACGGGGTGCGGCAGCGTGAGCTGCTTGCCCATCATCTTCTCGATCAGGTTGTTGCCGAACGCATAGCGCGCGGCGAGCAGCCCGATCGCAAACAGCCAGTACAGCACAGTCGGTTTCCATTGAATGAATTTCTCGTCATGCAGGACGAGGGTGGCGCCACCGAAAACGACGATCACGCCGAGGCTGACCCACAGCATCGTGTCGACCTTCCGGTGCCGGAAGGCAACCCAGGCGACCTGGGCCAGCGTCGCGACGATCGCGACGGCGGTGGCGGTAAAGATGCCCCAGACCTTGAAGGCGGCAAAAAACAGGATGATCGGAAACAGATCGAACAGGAATTTCATGGCGCTCGCAGCTGCGTGAAAGGCCGCTTGCGCGGCCTTTCACCGTTGTAGGGACCCGCCAGGCACCGCCGGAGCGGATCGGGGCGGCGGCGCGAGGGGCGCCCCGCGGATCCGCCCGGCGCCGCTCATTCGTTTTCGGGTCGGGACTCGAAGTTTAACGCAGCCGAATTGATGCAGTACCGCAAACCGGTCTTGTCGCGCGGGCCGTCCTCGAAGACGTGGCCGAGGTGTGCGCCGCAGTGGTTGCAGCGCACCTCGACGCGCACCATCCCGTGCGAGTAGTCGACCTTTTCGTCGATCACCTCGCCGTTGAGCGGCTTGAAGTAGCTGGGCCAGCCGCAGCCCGAGTGGAACTTGGCGCCGGAGTCGAACAGCGGCGTGCTGCAGACGACGCATTTGTAGATGCCGTCGTCTTCGGTGTCGGTGTATTCGCCGGTGAAGGCGCGCTCGGTGGCCGCATGCTGCGTGACTTCGTACTGCATCGGCGTGAGCCGGCGGCGCAGCTCGGCGTCGTCCTTCTCGTACGGGAAGGTCTTGTCGTCGGAATCGTGGGACATGTGGGGTTCTCCTGATCGGTCGGTCGATACGCGCGGGTCGGGGCTCAGGACGAGCAGCTCACTTCGAGCGACCCGGCCCAGTCGGGCGGCAACGCCGCGTACGCTTCATGCTCCGGTTGTTCGTCGAACGGGCGGCGCAGGATCTGCGCGAGCCGCTCGACCTCCGAAAAATCCTTCTCCTTCGCGCGCCGGATCGCGACTTCGGCCAGATGGTTGCGCAACACGTATTTCGGGTTCACGCGGTTCATCGCGGCGGCACGTGCCGCGTCGTCGCGTGTTTCCTCGGACAGCCGCGCGCGGTAGAGGTTCGCCCACGCATCGAACGCGTCGCGGTCGATGAACAGGTCGCGCACGGGCGCGTCGCGGCTCGCGTCGTGCTTCGAGACCTGCGCGAGCCGGCGGAACGTCAGCGTGAAATCCGCGTGGCTCGCATGCATCGTCTCGAGCAGCTTGTTGGCGAGCTCGGCATCGTTCTCGCGTTCGAGCGCCAGGCCGAGCTTCGCGCGCATCGCGCGTTCGAGCGCGGGGCCGAAACGGTCCGGGAACGTCGCGAGCACGGCCTGCGCGTCCTCCACCGCACGCTCGGCGCGCGCATCGTCGTCGGCGATGCCGTGCTGCAGGCCGATCAGCGGCAGCAGCGCCTGCGCGAGGCAATAGCAGTTCCAGTGCGCGATGCGCGGCTGCATCCGGTATGCATAGCGGCCGCTCGTATCCGAGTGGTTGCAGATGTGGTTCGCGTCGAACGCGTCGACGAAGCCGAACGGGCCGTAGTCGATCGTCACGCCGAGGATCGACATGTTGTCGGTGTTCATCACGCCGTGGCAGAACCCGACGGCCTGCCACTGCGCGACGAGGTCGGCCGTGCGCAGCGTCGCGGCTTCGAGCAGCGCGAGGTACGGATCGTCGACGTGGCGGCAATCCGGATAGAAGCGGTCGATCACGTGATCGGCGAGCTGGCGCAGCAGGTCGGGGCGATCGTTCGAGAAGAAGTGCTCGAAGTGGCCGAAGCGCACGAAGCTCTCCGACACGCGCGTGACGACGGCCGACGTCTCGATCTCCTCGCGCACCACCGGCTGGTCGGAACCGATCACCGTCAGTGCGCGCGTGGTCGGGATGCCGAGGTGATGCATCGCTTCCGAGCACAGGAATTCGCGGATCGACGAGCGCAGCACCGCGCGGCCGTCACCCATTCGCGAGTACGGCGTGCGGCCGCTGCCTTTCAGCTGCAGCTCGTAGCGGCGGCCGTCCGTGCCGGTGCGCTCGCCGATCGTCAGCGCGCGGCCGTCGCCGAGCTGGCCGGCCCACACGCCGAACTGGTGGCCGGAATATACCGCTGCATACGGCATCGCGTGCGCGGGCCAGTCGCGTGTCGGGTTGCCGGCGAACAGCTCGGCGAAGCCGGGCTGCGCGGCGATCGACGGCGGCAGGTCGAGCAGTTGCGCGACTTCGTCGGAAAAGCCGACGACATACGGCGCGGCAAGCGGCGCGGCCGGCAGCCGCGTATGAAACGCGTCGCCGAGCGTGACGAACGCGCCAGTGGCGGGCTCGCCGAGCGTGGCGGCGAGGTCGGGGAGGGTGTCAGCCGGATCGGCTGCGCTTCGGGAAAACGACATGTTGAGCGCCTCTGGGTAAGCCGATATTGTAAGGCGGCGCCGCGCCGCCCGCATGGTGGCCCGCGTACCGTGCGCCACGCCCGTCCGGGGCCGCTGACGGGCGCGCCGCAGAGGCACCGATTCGCATCCTCACGGAGAACGAGACGATGGGTAAGCCGTTGCTGGGCCAGATGATGGACATGCCGTTGCTGGTGTCCTCGCTGATTTCTCACGCCGCGCGGCACGCCGGCGACACGGAGATCGTGTCGAAGCGCGTGGAAGGCGATCTGCATCGCTACACGTACCGCGACTGCGAACGCCGCGCGAAGCAGCTGGCGCAGGCGCTCGCGCGGCTCGGCGTCGAAACCGGCGATCGCGTCGGTACGCTGGCGTGGAACGGCTACCGGCATCTGGAAGCCTATTACGGGATCGGCGGCATGGGTGCCGTGTGCCACACGATCAACCCGCGCCTCTTTCCCGAGCAGATCGCGTACATCGTCAATCACGCGGAAGACCGCTACGTCTTCTTCGACATCAATTTCGCGCCGCTCGTCGAGGCCATCGCGCCGCAATGCCCGCACGTGAAGGGCTGGGTCGCGATGACGGACGCCGCGCACCTGCCGTCCGGCACGACGCCGTTCCTCTGCTACGAAACGCTCGTCGAAGCGGAGGACGGCCGCTACGACTGGCCGCGCCTCGACGAGCAGCAGGCGTCGGGGCTGTGCTACACGTCGGGCACGACCGGCAACCCGAAGGGCGTGCTGTATTCGCACCGCTCGACCGTGCTGCATGCGTACGGCGCCGCGCTGCCCGACGCGATGAACCTGTCCGCGATGGACGCCGTGCTGCCAGTCGTGCCGATGTTCCACGTCAACGCATGGGGGCTGCCGTACGCGGTGCCGCTCACGGGCGGCAAGCTGGTGCTGCCCGGCAAGGATCTCGACGGGAAATCGCTGTACCAGCTGATGGAGGCCGAGCGCGTGACGTTTTCCGCGGGCGTGCCGACCGTGTGGCTCGGCCTGCTCAACTACATGCGCGAGGCCGGCGTGCGCTTCTCGACGCTGAACCGCACGGTGATCGGCGGCTCCGCGTGCCCGCCCGCGATGCTGCGCACCTTCGAGGACGAATACGGCGTGCGCGTGATCCACGCATGGGGGATGACCGAACTGTCGCCGCTCGGCACGCTCGCGAAGCTCAACTGGGCGCAGTCGCAGCGGCCGCTCGACGCGCAGCGCAAGCTGCTCGAGAAGCAGGGGCGCGTGATCTGCGGCGTCGACATGCGCATCGTCGGCGAGGACGGCCACGAACTGCCGTGGGACGGCGTCGCGTTCGGCGAACTGCAGGTGCGCGGCCCGTGGGTGATCGATCACTACTTTCGCGGCGAATCGTCGCCGCTGTCGGACGGCTGGTTCCCGACCGGCGACGTCGCGACGATCGACCCCGACGGCTTCCTGCAGATCACCGATCGCAGCAAGGACGTGATCAAGTCGGGTGGCGAGTGGATCAGCTCGATCGACATCGAGAACGTCGCGATCGCGCACCCGGGCGTGGCCGAGGCCGCCTGCATCGCCTGTGCGCACCCGAAATGGACCGAGCGCCCGCTGCTCGTCGTGGTGCCGCGCGAAGGGGCGAACCTGAGCCGCGACGCGCTGCTCGCGTTCTACGAAGGCAAGGTCGCGAAATGGTGGATTCCCGACGACGTCGTGTTCGTCGAATCGCTGCCGCACACCGCGACCGGCAAGCTGCAGAAGCTGAAGCTGCGCGAGACGTTCCGCGACTACGTGTTGCCGACGGCGGTCTGCGAGCCGTAACGCCGGCCCGGGCCGGACGCGGCGCGTGACGCGGTCGCCCGATCCGTCCCCGGATCGGGCGACCGGCATCGGCAACAAAATTCAAATTGAACGACCGTGCTTTTTCGTTGTATGCTGACTCCGTTCATCAGGACATGCGGCTGTTCGACCGCGCACAATGAAGCGCAGCCACCCCGGCGCGCGATGCATGGAGGCAGGCAGAGATGGCAGTGGATTACTCGACTCGTGACGGCGTGGCCGTCCTTACGCTCAACAATCCGCCCGTCAACGGGCTCGGCCTGTCGACCCGTCAGGGCGTCATGGACGCGCTCGATCGCGCCGCGCAGGACCCGTCGGTCACGGCCATCGTGCTGACCGGCGCGGGACGCGCATTCTCGGGCGGCGCCGACATCACCGAATTCAATACGCCGAAGGCGTTGCAGGATCCGACGCTGCACACCGTGATCCGCGCGGTGGAGACGAGCGCGAAGCCCGTCGTCGCGGCGCTGCACAGCGTCGTGATGGGCGGCGGCCTCGAGCTCGCGCTCGGCGCGCACTACCGCATTGCCGCGCCTGGCACGCAGGTCGCGTTGCCTGAAGTCAAGCTCGGCCTGCTGCCGGGCGCGGGCGGCACGCAGCGCCTGCCGCGTGCGGTGGGGCTCGAAACCGCGCTGAACATGATCGTGTCGGGCGCGCCCGTGCTGTCGGAGCAACTGGCGAAGAGCGGGCTGTTCGATGAAATGGCCGACGGCGACCTGCTCGACGCGGCCGTCGCGTTCGCCCGCAAGGTCGGCGCGCAGAAGGGGCCGCATCCGCGCGTGCGCGATCGCAAGATCGTCCATGAGAACGCCGCGGGTTTCATCCAGTTCGCGCGCAATTCCGCGAAGGCCGCCGCACCGAATTTCCCGGCACCGCACAAGTGCATCGACGCGATCGAGGCCGGCGTGCTGCACGGCTTCGACAAGGGCAGCGTTGCCGAGCGCGAGGGTTTCGTCGCGCTGATGATGACGCCGGAAAGCCGCGCGCTGCGGCACGCGTTCTTCGGCGAGCGTGCCGCGAGCAAGATTCCCGACGTGCCGGCCGATACGCCGCTGCGCGAGATCCGCCGCGTCGGCGTGATCGGCGCGGGCACGATGGGCGGCGGGATCGCGATGAACTTCGTCAACGCGGGGCTGCCCGTCACGCTGCTCGAGACGAAACAGGATGCGCTCGAGCGCGGCGTCGCGACGATCCGCAAGAACTACGACGCGCAGGTGAAGAAGGGCAAGCTCTCGCAGGAGAAGCTCGACGCGCGCATGGAGCTGATCACGCCGACGCTGTCCTATGACGACCTGAAGGACGCCGACCTGATCGTCGAGGCCGTGTTCGAGGAACTCGGCGTGAAGGAGCAGGTGTTCAAGAAGCTCGACGAAGTCGCGAAGGCGGGCGCGATCCTCGCGTCGAACACGTCGACGCTCGACGTCGACAAGATCGCGGCGTTCACGAAGCGTCCGCAGGACGTCGTCGGCATGCACTTCTTCAGCCCGGCGAACGTGATGAAACTGCTCGAGGTCGTGCGCGGCGCGCAGACCGCGAAGGACGTGCTCGCCACGGTGATGGCCGTCGCGAAGAAGATCCGCAAGACGGCGGTCGTGTCGGGCGTGTGCGACGGCTTTATCGGCAACCGGATGATCGAGCAGTACATCCGCCAGGCGCTCTTCATGCTCGAGGAAGGCGCGCTGCCCGCGCAGGTCGATCGTGCTATCGAGAAATTCGGATTCGCGATGGGCCCGTTCCGGATGAGCGACCTCGCCGGCAACGACATCGGCTGGGCGATCCGCAAGCGCCGCTACGTCGAGCAGCCCGATCTCCATTACTCGAAGATCGCCGACCGCCTGTGCGAGCAGGGCCGCTTCGGCCAGAAGACGGGCGCGGGCTGGTACGACTATGTGCCGGGCGATCGCAAGGCGAAGCCGTCGTCGCTCGTCGACGAGATGGTCGTCGCGTATTCGAAGGAGCGCGGTGTCGAGCGTCGCAAGATCGGCGACGACGAGATCGTCGAACGGCTCGTATTCGCGCTCGTCAACGAAGGCGCGAAGATCCTCGAGGAGAAGATCGCGTCGAAGGCGTCCGACATCGACATGGTCTACCTGACCGGCTATGGCTTCCCGCTGTGGCGCGGCGGCCCGATGCTGTACGCGGACGTGGTCGGCCTCTACAACGTCGAGCGCGCGATTCGCCGCTATGCGGCGGCACCGAACGGCGACGCATGGCAGCTCGCGCCGTCGATCGCGGAACTCGCGAAGGCCGGCCGCGGGTTCAACGGCTGACGCGCCGGATCGCGGCGCGACGCACACCCGGAGAAATGCAATGAAACGCACCGACGACGTACTGCTCGTGATCGACGTGCAATACGACTTCATGCCGGGCGGCGCGCTCGCGGTGCCGGACGGCGACGCGGTCGTGCCGGTGATCAACGCACTCGCGCAACGCTTCGACCAGGTCGTGCTGACGCAGGACTGGCACCCGCGCGAGCACGTGTCGTTCGCGGCGAATCACCCGGGCCGCGAACCGTTCTCCACGCTCGCGCTGCCGTACGGCGAGCAGGTGCTGTGGCCCGTGCACTGCGTGCAGGACACCGACGGCGCGGCGCTGCATCGCGATCTCGACGTCCCGCACGCGCGGCTCGTGATCCGCAAGGGCGGCGACGCGCAGGTCGACAGCTATTCCGCGTTCGTCGAAGCCGACCGCACGACGCGCACCGGGCTCGCGGGCTATCTGCGCGAGCTCGGCGCGAAGCGCGTGTGGTGCTGCGGGCTCGCGACCGACTATTGCGTCGCGTGGTCGGCGCTCGATGCGCGCGCGGCCGGTTTCGAAGCAGCGGTGATCAACGATGCGTGCCGCGCGATCGACCTGAACGGGTCGCTCGCCCACGCATGGCAGCAGATGCAGGCAGCGGGCGTCGCGCATGTGACGTCCGCGGGCGCGCGCCCGGCGGCGTAGCGCATTCCCTATCCGATTCAGGACATGAGCAGGACCGAAGGAGACTCGCATGACCGAAGCCGTAATCGTATCGACCGCCCGCACGCCGCTGGCGAAATCCTGGCGCGGTGCGTTCAACATGACGCACGGCGCGACGCTCGGCGGCCACGCGGTCGCGGCCGCTGTTGAGCGCGCGAAGCTCGACCCCGCGCGCGTCGAGGACGTGATCATGGGGTGCGCGAACCCCGAAGGCGCGACCGGCGCGAACATCGCGCGGCAGATCGCACTGCGCGCGGGGCTGCCCGTGACGGTGCCGGGGATGACGGTGAACCGTTTCTGCTCGTCCGGGCTGCAGACCATCGCGCTGGCCGCGCAGCGGATCATCGCGGGCGAAGGCGAAGTGTATGTCGCGGGCGGCGTCGAATCGATCTCGTGCGTGCAGAACGAGATGAACCACCACATGATCCAGGAAGGCTGGCTCGTCCAGCACAAGCCCGAGATCTACTGGAACATGCTGCAGACGGCCGAGAACGTCGCGAAGCGCTACGGCATCTCGAAGGAGCGGCAGGACGAGTACGGCGTGCAGTCGCAACTGCGCGCGGCGGCCGCACAGGAAGCCGGGCGTTTCCGTGACGAGATCGTGCCGATCACCGTGCTCGCGGGCGTGGCCGACAAGGCGACGGGTCGCCTGTTCACGAAGGAAGTGACGGTCTCGGCCGACGAAGGGATTCGCCCCGACACGACGCTCGAAGGCGTATCGAAGATCCGGTCGGCCGTGCCGGGTGGCGTGATCACCGCGGGCAACGCGAGCCAGTTCTCGGACGGCGCGTCGGCCTGCGTCGTGATGAGCGCCGACGCCGCGCAGCGCGAAGGGCTGCAGCCGCTCGGCGTGTTCCGCGGTTTCGCGGTGGCCGGTTGCGAGCCGGACGAGATGGGCATCGGCCCCGTGTTCGCGGTGCCCAAGCTGCTGAAGCAGGCAGGGCTGAAGGTCGACGATATCGGCCTGTGGGAGCTGAACGAAGCGTTCGCGGTGCAGGTGCTGTACTGCCGCGACACGCTCGGGATTCCCGAGGATCGTCTGAACGTGAACGGCGGCGCGATCGCGGTCGGCCATCCGTACGGTGTGTCAGGCGCACGCCTGACCGGCCATGCGCTGATCGAAGGCAAGCGGCGCGGCGTGAAGTACGCGGTCGTCACGATGTGCATCGGCGGTGGGCAGGGCGCGGCCGGCCTGTTCGAAATCCTCTGATCTTTGGCACGGAGCGGCCGCGGTTTCGCTTCGGCGAGACCGGCGGCCGCGACGCGAATCGGCGCGACTGATCCGCCATTCGAAACAATCGGGAAGCAAAAGGCATGCGCCCGGCAATGCCGTTTCCCCTTACTTGTCAAACGAATTGCCCCACCTATACTTGCTCTGACATTTGCCTTTCGGCACGATGGGCCGGATCGTGCGTCGTGCGATCCGTGCCGCGAAGGTTCGAACCAACGCAGCAGACCGACCGGGGACCGAATGAGTACGACCTATGCAGCCGGGGAACCGCCGCGCGTCGTCAGCGCGGCCGCAAGGCTCTACGCGAAATGCCTGCTGGTCGGATTCGCGTTGCTGCCCGCCTATCTGATCGCCTATCTGTGGTTCTTCAGCGATCCGCACGTCGTGTTCGAGAACCACGCGTTCCATGAAATCGCGATCGCCGCCGCGACCCTCGAAGGCGCGTTCGTCACCTACGTGACGTGGGTCTGCTACCGGTCGTCCGGCGAGCCGCTGCTGCGCTGGCTGACACTTGGCTTTCTCGGCTTCGCGATGATCTATGCGCTGCACGGTGGATTCACCGGGATGGCGCATCACAACATCTGGCTGTTCCTGCTGTACGGGCCCGCGTCGCGGCTCGTGATGTCGATCCTGCTGCTCACGGGCCTGCTGTCGTATTCGCGTCCGCCCGATCGCCTCGAGAAGCGCACGAGCGTGCGCACGTGGCTGCCGTGGATCGTGTTCTTCGTGATCGTCAACGTGGTCGTGGCGTACATCGCGTATTCGCCGGTTGCGGGCGCGCCGGGCACGCGGCTGTCGATGGAAGGCGGCGCGCTCCTGTTCTCGCTGCTGAACGTCGCCGTGCTGCTCGCGCGGCGGATCCGCTCGCCGCTGATGGTGATTTACGGCGTGTCGATCATGGCGTTCGCGCTGTCGTCGCTCGCGTTCATTCTCGGCAAGCCGTGGAATCACATGTGGTGGCTCGCGCATGCGATTTTTGCCGGCGGCTTCTTCCTGCTCAGCTACGGTGTCGTGCAGGCGCTGCAGACGACGCGGTCGTTCTCGGCGATCTACAGCCAGGAAGACCTGATGAGCCGGCTGTCGGAATCGATGGCGCGCACCGAGAGTGCGCTGCAGGAGCTGCGGCGCACGAACCAGAAGCTCGAATACATGGCCGCGACCGATCCGATGACGGGCGCGTCGAACCGCCGGCAGTTCATCGCGCAGGTCGAGCGCGAGATGGTGCGGGCCGAGCGCGACGGCACGCCGTTCTGCCTGCTCGCGCTCGATCTCGACAATTTCAAGAACATCAACGATGCGTACGGGCATCAGATCGGCGACGAGGTGCTGCGCGGCGTGGTGCGCCAGTGCCTCGATGCGATCCGGCCGGCCGGCGGGCTCGCGCGGGTCGGCGGCGAGGAGTTCATGGCGCTGCTGCCGGACATGCCGCTCGAAGGCGCGCGGATGACGGCCGAACGCGTGCGCTCGTCGATCGCGAGTTCGCCGTTCGGGCTCGATTTCAAGCGCGTGCAGGTGACGGTCAGTGTCGGTGTCGCGCAATACGGGGCCGACGGCAGCACGGTCGATGCGTTGCTGCGCGTGGTCGACGAACGGTTGTACCAGGCGAAGCGGGAAGGGCGGAACCGGGTCGTCGCGCGGTGATACGGGTTCGCGCGGCACACGGGCGCGGGTGAACGGACGCGGAACATTCGGCCACCCGGGCGTACAACGACTGTGTCCAACGCCTCGATCTTTGACGAAGCCCCGGAGGCGGTCACGCCCCGGGGCTTTTGCATGCCCGGTCGGCACGCGACCGGCGACGCGCTACCGCGCTGCCAGCGCCGCCGCGTTCTGCTTCGGCTGCGCATCCTGCATCCGCTGCGACGCCTGCCACCAGTACTTGCCCGCGCGCTGCTGCGGATCGCGGATCGCGAGATACGTCGTACTCCAGAGCTGTGCCGCGTTCGCCTCGGTGGCGTCCGCGCTGCGCGTGCCGAATGCATCGGTCTGGTACTTGCCGTTCACGTAGGACCACGTCCACATCTCCGACGTGCGCATGTCGCGCCCGTTCGAGATCACCTGCCAGATCGTCTGCCGTGCCTGCGTGAGCAGCGTGCGCGTCGCGGCCGACAGGTCCTGGCGCGCGAGCTGGCGATCGAGCCCGGCCACCCACATCGCCTGCTGCCACGACCAGATCACCGTCCCGTGATACGCGGAGCTCGTGAATTTCGGCCACAGCGCCTGATTCGCATAGGCCGGGTTCGCGATCAGCATGCCGGCATCGGTCACGAGCCCGGTCGGAAACGGCCGCGTGACGTCGGTGACGATCCGCTGAAGCTCGTCGTCCGGCGGCGTGCCGAACAGCAGCGCGAAGCCGCCGTCCGAATTCATCACCGGAATCGGGTTGCCCTGCTGATCGAGCGACAGCGCGTAGAACGCCAGCGGCGTGCCCGGTGCGGCGCCGGCCGGCACGCCCGCGGACGGCGCATAGGCCGACACGTCGGTGGCTGCCTGTGCAGCCGGCACGCTGACCTGGAACAGCGGCGGCGCCTGCGTTTCCCATGTGGCCGCCTGGTTCGCCGTGTTGGCGAGCGTCGCGCGCTGCCCGGCATTCAGATACGGATCGAGCAGGCCGCGCGCGAGGAATGCGTTCGCCGCACGCAACGCGGCCGGCACGAGCACCGCGTTGACGTCATACGGATAGACGCCGCCGCCGAGCCCGTCGGTGCTGTCGCGCCAGTTGCCGACGATTTCGCCGGGCCGCAGGTGGATCAGGTTCGCGACCGTCGGCTGTTGCGCGAACGGCTGCGCGGTCGTCGCGACGTGCAGCAGGTTGACGACCAGGCGGCTGCCCAGGGTCTGCCCGTCGCTGCCGCGCTGCGCGAGATAGGCGGCCGCGCGGGCCTGGCCGCGCGTATCGTCGATCAGCCACGCGGCCGCGATCGGCGCGAGCAGGTAGTCGCTGTCGATCATCTTGTAGTCGTAGGTCGGCGTCGGATCGTTCGGCCGCCCGTTCTTCTGGTTGTCGACGAGGGCGAATTCGCCGATCCCTTCCTCGTGCGCGACCTTGCCGTCGGTCGACAGCCGGCTCAGCACCGACGACAGGCCGGCCTCGATCGCCGCGGGCTCGAGCACGGGCATCAGCATGCGGACCGAGATCAGCGTGTCGCGGCCGAAGTAGGTGTCGTACTGCCACGAGCCGGCCAGCAGCTTGTCGTGGAAGCTCAGGAATTCGAGCACGTTCTGGCTCACCGGGTCGGGGTTCACCGAGGGCGCGAGCAGGTCGGCGTGCGTGATCGGTGACAACGGCGTCTCGCCCGACAGCGCATCGACATGCAGCCGCAGCGTGTGCGAGCCCGCCGGTGCGCTCAGGACGAGCTTGCCGCCCGCTGCCGGCGCGATGCTGCCGCCGTCGCGCAGCGTGATGCGCAGTGAATAGCCGGGCGCGCCGTCGATCCGGTCGCGTTGCCATTGCGCGGCGCTGCCCTGAACCGTCGGTGCGGCGAGGATCTCCTGCGGAATCGTGGCGCCGCCGTTGAAGTCGCGCAGGAAGCGCACGTTGCTGAGCACGCCCTGCCGGATCGTCAGCGTGTTGGTGTCCACCGACACGTCGGCGCCGATGCCGTACAGCGGACGGCCGTGCGTGTCGGGTGCCGATAGCGCGGACGGCGGCGTGTCGAGGCTCCAGTTCACCGGCTGCGCGGTGTCGTCGAACCACAGCCCGGTGCCGCTGTTGCCGGCGGGGAAGACCACGAGCAGACGCGGCTTCGTCGACGAGCGCACCAGCAGGTGTGCGGCGACCTTGTCCTGCCGGTAGAACGCGTTGATCTGGCCGCCGGTGTCCATGCGGAACGAAAGTGCGGCGTTGTTCGACGGCGGGGTGCTCGATTTGACGTCGTCGTCATTGCAGGCCGCGAGCAGGCCGGCGCAGATGAATCCGAGACACAGCGACTTCGCAAGGCGATGCATGTTGATGTCCCTCCTGCTGACTGGCGATTTTTATGAGAATTATCGAATGAGCGGGTGCTCGATCTGCTTCGTCCGGTATTGCGGAATTCCTGGGAAATTCGGAATTAATCCGGGCGTGCTTCTGGGGTGAATTGAATGGTAATTAACCGGTTGATGGTTAATGCCGGAATTGAAAGCAAAAGGAGGCGCTGCCCCGGCCAGGCATGAAACATTTCTCTGTTGGCGTTCCGGTACCGTGCCGACATGAGGGCGTGCACGGCGTGAAAAACGAAACGTAAGCTGTCGTAGGGGATTCTAAAGTTCGGATAAAGTCGAAGTCAATAATGATTTGATGGTTTTCGAATAATGTTCCGGAATGATGTCGCAATTCTTGCTTGTTGAGTCGGTAAAATATGCGGTTTCACTGGGAAATGGAGATGTTCTGATTATCGAGTTTGATGAGAATCGATTGGCAATCGATGTCGGTATTGGTGATTGATTACGAACCGGGATTGAATGGTGGCGGTTTGCCTGTCGCCGTGTCTCGGGCGTGGATTCGGCGATACGGTGAGCAACCGGCGTTCCTGCGACCGAACCGGTGGGTGATCCCGAGAACCGGACTCCATGTGATCGCGTCAATGGCGCTGGCAAGTTTGGTAGTCTTGGAGACCGCTTCTGTTTACCGAATTGAAGCAGTCGGCCATTGATGCGATTCGATATTCGTCGTTTGCGGGGCTGACGATCTTGCGACCGAGCGACTTTTCATCGATGGCCGATGGTGGTTGACCTCGCCTTCACTCCGGAGAATGCACCGTGCTGCACGTGCCCGACGATTCAGTGGTCGTATTGGTTGATTTTCAGACGCGGCTGATGCCGGTGATTCACGAAGGGTCATCCGTCGTCACGCAGGCAGTCCGACTTGCCCGTATTGCGCAAATACTCGGGGTGCCGGTGATGGGTACCGAGCAGAGCCCCGTCCAGTTGGGCCGGAACGTACCGGAGATCAAGGAGCTGTGCTCGCACACCGTCGTCAAGGACCATTTCGACGCGTGCGCGGAGGGCCTGGTCGAGGCCTTGCCGGACGGGCGCAACAGCGTCATCGTCGCCGGTTGCGAGGCGCACGTGTGCGTGTTGCAAACAGCGCTCGGGCTGTTGCGCAGCGGCCGCAAAGTCACGGTGGTCAGCGATGCCGTGGGGTCGCGCAGGACGATCGACCGGGACGCGGGGATCGCCCGGCTCGGGGCGGCGGGGGTGCAAATCGCGACGGTCGAGATGATCGGGTTCGAATGGCTGGGTTCCAGCCGCCATCCGCGTTTTCGCGAGGTGCTGCGCCTGATCAAGTGAGTCGCGGCGCTCGTGCGCTGACGGGAACAGCGTTTCCTGGAGCCGGATGCGCGAATCTCGGGATGTCGGCGCATTGGCGCCGTCAGGTTTGGCAGGCTGGCTGCCGGCGGTCGTGGGCGGAATCCTCGCGTCGGCGTGCGACACGGAGAAGAATCGTGCGTGAACGCCTGGTCGCGACCCTCCGAGCGCGCGACGACAGTTCTCGTCGAACTGTCGCGCCGGCTCGAAACCTCGCCGTCGTTGAGGGCGAGGTTTCTCGGCCGCCGACAGCGTTCAGGCCGCTGCCGCCTGATGCGCCGAGTCGCGCTGCTCGCCACCCAGGATATCGATGAGGCTGGCCAACATCCGCGCCAGTTCACCGGTCATCAGCGTGACATCCGAGTCGAAGCGTTCATCGTCGTTCTGCGCGGTCGGATCCGCCGCTTCCTTGATCACGTCGAGCGGCGTCACGCGCTTGATCGTCAGCGACGGCGTCAGCACGAAGGAGATCCGGTTGTCCCAGGTCATCGCCAGGCGCATGCATTGCTTGCCGGCCTCGATGTGCCGGCGCATGTCGTTCGCTTCCAGCGCGTGGCCGACATATCGCACCGTGGCGCCGCCTTCGCCGCTCGAGCGCAATTCGGCGTCCTGGTCCACGGTGAATCCGCCCGGCGCCTCGCCGGACAACAGCCAATCCGTCATCGCGGCGACCGGCGAACGCACCACCTGAACACCGGCGAGCGGCAACTGATCGATCGATTTGACGAGCAGGCCGCGAACGTCGTCGGCAACAGCCTGTGAAGCCGCATCGATGACGAGCCAGCCGTTCACCGTATCGATCCACACGCGGGTATCGCGCTGAATGGTGAACGCGCGCGGGAGCAGTTCGTCGGTCACCTGCTCCTTGAGTTCGCGCATCTGTTTTCGCCCGACCTTGAAGCCCTGCTGCTCCTCGATTTCAACCGCGCGGGCCTTGGTCACCTGGGTGACGACCGACGCCGGAAGCAGCTTCTTCTCGGCACGAAACGTCAGCAACATCTGCCGGTTGATCGAATACACGAGTGCGCCGTCGTCACGCGGCGACGCCCATCCATGACTCTGCATTTCGACGCTGGTGCCCGGCTGAAATGCGTGGGGCGCCAGCCATTTTTCCATCTGATCGGGGGTAACGGCCCAAGGTGCAGGAAGACGATGAAGCTGAAGGTTCTTGAACCACATAGGAGTACGGGCAAAGCGCACCATTCTATATGACGGTGATGCTTCGGGTGCGGATTCGGTTGCTCGAGGTGACGGTCCGATCGTTGATGGATGTCGTGCCGGGTAGGTGGACATCGCTCACCCAATTCGCCACGGAACGGGGGCGACGCCCTGCTCGAAAAGTTGCTTTGCCTTCGCCGATGGCAAGGAGATTCTCCGTCCCGACAATTCTGTACCTGGACGGCCAGAGCCTGGAGCCGGACGGATGCACCAACAGATCCAGCCCATCGAAGTCGGCAAGTTTGGTAGGCTTGTCGTCTGCCTTCGCTGGTCGGAACTTGATGGCATCAAGTGGCACGGTGAAAAAGCGGGTATCGCCTTCGGGTGATCGAAACGATACCCGCTTTATTACCCGCATCTTGCTCGGCCGGATGCCACTTCCGGCGAACGCAAGCGAGCGGCCGAAGGGCGTAAGATGCCCGATTGGCAAGGGTGACAAGCAAATTGCCGAACCGGAACGAACAGGAGCAACCGAAGTGATCCGTCATATCGTCATGTGGAAGTTGAAAGAATCGGCCGAAGGCGCGACGCGCGCACAGAACGCGCTGAAGCTGAAGGAAAAGCTCGAAGGCTGCCGCGACCTCGTGCCGGGCACGCTGCAGATCGATGTCGGCGTGGCGACGCCCGGCCTCGACGCGACCGCCGACATCGTGCTGGTATCCGATTTCGCGGACAAGGCCGCACTCGATGCCTACCAGGTGCATCCGGTTCACCAGGAAGTGAAGAAATTCGTCGTCGCGGTGGCCGAATTGCGCGAGTGCGTCGACTACATCGTCGACAGCGCACGATGAGCGACGCGGCAACCCCGACGGACGGCCCGTCGATCGAAAGCCCGTTCGTCGACATGCTCGGCGTGCAGCTCGTGTCCGCGAAGGACGGTGCAAGCGAGATTGTGCTGCCGCTCGAGGAGCGGCACATGAACACGTGGAGCATCGCGCACGGCGGCGTGACGATGACGCTCGCAGATATCGCGCTCGCGATGGCCGCACGCAGCCTGACCGACGACGGTATCGGCGTCGTCACGGTCGAGATGAAGGTGAACTTCATGCAGCCGGGGCGCGGCGAGCTGCGCGCTTACGGGCGCGTGATGCATCGCTCGACGACGATGGCCTACTGCGAAGGCGAAGTGCGCGACAGCGACGGCAATTTCGTCGCGAAGGCGCTCGGCACGTTCAAGTACATGCGGCGGCTCGCGGTGGGCCGCGACATCAAGCGGCAACGTTCGCGCACGGCGCCGGACGCCCAGCCCGGCCCGAGCGACGCGTAAGCGCCCGGACGCACGGCGGCCCTGCCTTTTCACAGGCAGGGCCGTTTTGTTTTGCGGCGTGCATCGCCCACCGCGGAATGTCGCAACACACGGCGCATCACGCCCGCCTGACGCGCGCATGGCATCATGCACGCTTGTCCGTTCACGGTGCCCCGCAGGCGCCGTCCTCACCGATGCCGCTGAATCCGAAGATCGCCCAGGTGCTCGACATGATCGAGCGCGCGAAACGTCCGTCCTATCACCACCAGACGCCGCAGCAGGCGCGCGCCGCGTACGAGAAGAGCGCGCCGATCCTCGACGTCGCACCGGCGCCGATGCATTCGGTCGAGGCGTGCGTCGTGCCGACGCGCGACGGCCGTACGATCGGTGCGAGGCTGTACCTGCCGGTCGCGCCGAGCCTCGCGGAGCCGCTTCCCGCGCTCGTCTACTACCACGGCGGTGGCTTCACGGTCGGCAGCGTCGATACGCACGACGCGCTGTGCCGGATGTTCGCGCACGATGCGCAATGTGCGGTGCTGTCGGTCGGCTACCGGCTCGCGCCCGAACACAGGTTTCCGACGGCGGTGAACGATGCCGACGACGCGTTGCAATGGCTGCATCGCGAAGCGGCCACGTTCGGCATCGATGCCGAACGATTGGCCGTCGGCGGCGACAGCGCGGGCGGCACGCTCGCGACCGTCTGCGCGGTGCTCGCACGCGACGCAGGTATTCGCCTTGCGCTGCAAATGCTGATCTACCCGGGCGTGACGGGCTTCCAGGACACCGAATCGCACGCACGGCTCGCGAACGGCTACCTGCTGACACAGGACACGATCCAGTGGTTCTTCACGCAATACGTGCGCGATCGGGCGGACCGCGACGACTGGCGTTTCGCACCGCTCGACGGCACGCGCGATGCGCCGTCGTTCGCGGGCGTTGCGCCGGCGTGGATTGCGACGGCCGAATACGATCCGTTGAGCGACGAAGGCGCCGCGTATGCGGAGAAGTTGCGCGCGGCGGGAAACGCGGTCACGCTGGTCTGCTATCCGGGGATGATCCACGAATTCTTCAAGATGGGCGGCTACGTGCCCGAGGTGCGGGCCGCGCATGCCGACGCGGTCGCGGCGTTGAAGGCCGCATTCGACGACGTTTGACAACGTTTGACGGCGGTGGTTGAGCGGCGCATGCGCCGCATGGGGGCTGCGATGACGAACGGCGTGGTGGAAACGGGCGACTGGACGGTTCTGGGCGGCGACGCCGCGCGGATCCGCGACGCGGTGTTCGTGCGTGAGCAGCAGATACCGCCGGAATGGGAGCTCGATGACGACGATCCGCTGTCGCTCCATGCGGTGGCGTACCGCGTCGATGCGGCGACCGGCGCGCGCCGCGCGGTCGCGACGGGGCGGCTGCTGCCGTCCGGCACGATCGGCCGCGTCGCGGTGCTGGCCGATGCGCGCGGGCAGGGCGTCGGATCAGCGGTGCTGAACGCGTTGCTGGAGGCGGCGCGGCGTCGCGGCGAAATCGTCGTACGGCTCTACGCGCAGGATTCGGCCGTGTCGTTCTACCTGCGGCACGGCTTCGCGGCGGTCGGTGAACCGTTCGTCGAAGCCGGTGTGCCGCACGTCGAGATGGCGCGCGCGCCGTAGCGCGGCGCCTGCTCGCGTGCTCAGCGCGGCGGCGTCGCGTCGAGGTCGAACGTGAACGCGCGCTCGAACGTGCCCGGGCGAACGGTGCGGTGCGAGCCGTCGTCGTCGCAGCGCTCCTTGATCTCGACCGTCAGCCGCACGCCTTCCTTCATCGTGACGCGCAGCGCGGTCGTGCCGCGCGTACCGTATTCGGGTGTCTCGATGAACGCAGCCGACAGCGCACGCTCGCGCTCGATCGGAATGCCGGTGTGCGGCAGTGCGTCGTCGTCCGCGACATGCGGGTCGCGCATCAGCGCGATCAGTTCGTCGAGCGACGGGGTCGGATTGTCGGTGAGCAGCGTGCCGAGCTCCGCGCGCTTGCGCACCACTTTCGGCCAGGGCGTATCGAGTCGCGCGTTCGACAACGCATGCACGCCGGGCGCGATCGCGACGGGTGCGGAGACAGCACTTTCGCCCTCGGGCGCGCGATTGCAGAACCACGCGAGCTCACGCCGTCGCCAGTCTCCGACGAGCAGGTTGAAGCCGTTGTAGACGGCCGCATGCTCCGCGAGCCGCCCGAGGTAGTCGAGCGGCGCGACGGACGGGCCGCCGAGGAAGTCGGACACGAGCTTGCCGCGGGTCGGAGCACCCGCGCGGATGTCGAACGGTGCGCGGTAGTTCGTCAGCGCGGCGAAACGGCCGTCGCGCGATACGCCGAGCCACGTGCCGCCCGCTTCGAGATCGCGGCCGGCCAGCACGCCCGGTACATCTTCCCACCACGAGAGCGGCGCGCTGGTCCGACGAAAGAACTCGTCACGGTTGGCGGTGAGGGTAAAGACGGGACCGGCGGCGACATCGGGCTGCCAGTCGAAGGCAATCAGACACATCGGGCGAATCTCTCGCAGGAAACATCGGGCGCCGGCTGCGACTCGCGAGCCGGCGCGCGAACGGGTTGTCAGTGCATCACGCTTCCGTCGGCCACGCGTACGGCAGCGTATCGAATGCGAGCACCGGGCCGTCGGCCGAACCGAGGTGCACCGTGCCGCTGTCGAGCGCGGCGAGCTTGATCTCGACGAGCGCGTCGACACCGCCCGCGGGTGCGGCCGCCGCGTTGACGATCATCCCGCAGGGCTGGCCGGGATCGTCGCTGTGGAACAGCTCGACGCCGGCATGCACGGTATCGGTCTCGCCGGCGACGTGCGCGAGCGCCGTGCGGCGCTTGATCGTGCCGCGGTACTGGCTGCGCGCGACGATTTCCTGGCCCGGGTAGCACCCTTTGCGAAAGTTGACGGCGCCGATCACGTCGAAGTTGACCATCTGCGGCACGAACTGTTCGACGGCCGGCTGCGTGATGCGCGGTTCGCCCGCGCGGATGTCGAGCCAGTCCCAGACGGCCGGCGACACGACCGGCAGCGACCCGCCGAGCGCGGCGATGCGCGCGTCGACTTCGGCACGCGGGCCGATCCACAGATAACGCTTGCGACCGGCTGCGTCGGGTACGCGGATCAGCGTGCCGGCGGGGCCGTCGACCTTCACGTGCACGCCATCCGGCAGCGCGTCGAAGATGCCCGACAGCGCGTCGCGCACGTCGCCCGCGAAACCGACCACCGCGAGCGTGTCGCTCGCATCCGTCAGCTTCGCCTTGGCGCGCAGCACGAACATCGACAGCCGCTTCTGCACGGCGGCCTGCACGTCCTTCGACACCAGCAGGCGCACGCCGTGGCCGGCGCGCCACGCGAGGAACGAGCCGAGGAGGCGCCCCTTCGGCGAGCAATAGCCGGACAGCCGCGCGCTCGCGGCGTCGAGATGTTCGATGTCGTTGGTGAGCTGGCTGTGCAGGAACGTCGCGGCATCATCGCCGGCCACGTCGATCACGCCGAACTGCGGCAACGGCATGCAGGCGCCCGGCGCATCGAAATCGGCGGCGGACGGACGGGGGAAAACGGGGAGCGAGGCGGGTGCGGCCTGGACTGCCGGTGAAGCGAACGGTGTGCTCATGGAATGAGGGAACAGTCAACCCTGACTTTGACGGAGGCGAGCAAGTATTATATGGGTCTTACCTGAGTCACGTTTCCATGTCCCTACTGAAGAAATGCGCCGCGACGATCGTGGCGCTGGCCGTCGTCGTGGCCGCTGCCGGCGCGGGCGGCGGGTATTATTGGGCAACCCGGCCACTGCTGCTGGGTTCGGCATCGCTCGACGTCACGATCAAGCCGCGCAGCAGCGTGAAGAGCGTCGCGCTGCAGTTGAAGCGTGGCGGCGTGCCGGTCGCGCCGCTCGGCTTCGTTGCGATGACGCGCGTGCTCGGGCTGTCGAGCCGGCTCAAGTCCGGCAACTACGAATTCAAGACCGGCATCACGCCTTACGAGGTGCTGCAGAAGATCGCGCGCGGCGACGTAAACGAGTACGTCGCGACCGTCATCGAAGGCTGGACCTTCAAGCGGATGCGCGCGGAACTCGACTCGAACCCCGATCTTGCGCACGCGACGGCCAGCATGAGCGACGCCGAGCTGCTGCGCGCGATCGGCGCGCCGGACAGCGCGGTGCAGCGCGGCAGCGGCGAGGGGCTGTTCTTCCCCGACACCTATCTGTTCGACAAGGGCACGAGCGACCTGAACATCTACCGGCGCGCGTACCATCTGATGCAGACGCGTCTCGACGAGGCCTGGGCCTCGCGCGTGCCGGGCCTGCCGTACAAGACGCCTTACGAAGCGCTGACGATCGCGTCGATCGTCGAAAAGGAAACGGGCCATGCGGCCGACCGCGCGTTCGTCGCGGCCGTGTTCGCGAACCGGCTGCGCATCGGCATGCCGCTGCAGACCGATCCGTCGGTGATCTACGGGCTCGGCGATGCGTACGACGGTCGCCTGCGCAAGCGCGACCTGCAGGCCGACACTCCTTACAATACCTACACCCGACGCGGGCTGCCGCCGACGCCGATCGCGTTGCCGGGCGTGGCCGCGCTGCAGGCGGCGATCAATCCGGCACCGACGAGCGCGCTCTATTTCGTCGCGAAAGGCGATGGCACGAGCGTGTTCTCGGACACGCTCGGCGACCACAACAAGGCCGTGGACAAGTACATACGAGGTCAATAATGGCGAGCGGTAAATTCATCACGTTCGAAGGCATCGACGGGGCGGGGAAGACCACCCACCTGCAATGGTTCTGCGAACGCCTCCAGGGCAAGCTGGCCGCGGCCGGCCGGCAAGTCGTCGTCACCCGCGAGCCGGGCGGCACGCAGCTCGGCGAGAAACTGCGCGAGATCCTGCTGAACCAGCCGATGGATCTCGAGACGGAAGCGCTGCTGATGTTCGCCGCGCGCCGCGAGCATCTCGCGCTCGTGATCGAGCCGGCGCTCGCGCGCGGCGACTGGGTCGTATCCGATCGCTTCACCGATGCGACGTTCGCGTACCAGGGCGGCGGCCGCGGGCTGCCGCGCGACAAGCTCGAGACGCTCGAGCGCTGGGTGCAGGGCGGGTTCCAGCCCGACCTGACGGTGCTGTTCGACGTCGCGCCGCAGGTGGCGAGCGAGCGCCGCGGCGCCGCGCGCATGCCCGACAAGTTCGAGAGCGAATCCGACGCGTTCTTCTCGCGCACGCGCAGCGAGTACCTGCGGCGCGCGGAAGAAGCGCCGCACCGCTTCGCGATCGTCGATGCGACGCAGACGATTCCCGAGATCCGCCAGCAGCTCGAACGCGTGCTCGCCGCGCTGTAATTCGCAAGGAACGCACCCCATGATCTATCCGTGGCAAACCGACGACTGGAACCGCCTGCAGCAACTGCGTGCGCAATGGCCGCACGCGCTGCTGCTGCATGGCCAGGCCGGGATCGGCAAGCTGCAGTTCGCGCAGCATCTCGCGCAGGGCTTCCTGTGCGAATCGCCGCAGCCGAACGGCGAGCCTTGCGGCGCCTGCGCGGCCTGCACCTGGTTCTCGCAGAGCAACCATCCGGACTACCGGATCGTGCTGCCCGAGGCGCTGGCGGGCGAGGCGCCGGGCGCCGCGGACGACGCGAAAGCGGCCGACACGGACGAAGGCGGCAAGAAGACGCGGGCGCCGAGCAAGGAAATCAAGATCGAGCAGGTGCGCGCGCTGCTCGACTTCTGCGGGGTCGGTTCGCACCGCGGCGGCGCGCGCGTCGTCGTGCTGTATCCGGCCGAGGCGCTCAACGTCGCCGCGTCGAACGCGCTGCTGAAAACGCTGGAGGAACCGCCGTCCGGCGTCGTGTTCCTGCTCGTGTCGGCGCGCATCGACCGCCTGCTGCCGACCATCATCAGCCGCTGCCGGCAGTGGCCGATGGCGGTGCCGGCGCCCGACGCGGCCGCGGCCTGGCTCGCCGCGCAGGGCATCGATCAGGCGCCGGCGCTGCTCGCCGAGGCCGGCGGTGCGCCGCTCGCCGCGCTGGCGCTCGCGAGCGACGAGAACCGCCCGCTGCGCGACTACACGCTCGGGCAGCTCGCGGCCGGGGCGGCCTGCGACCCGTTCGCGTGCGGCGAGACGCTGCAGAAACTGCCGGTGCCGCTGGTGCTCGGCTGGCTGCAGCGCTGGCTATACGATCTGCTCGCGCAGCGGATGGCGGGCGCGCCGCGCTACTTCCCGATGCACGCGGCGGCGCTCGCGCGCTGCGCGGAAGCGGTCGATGCGAACGCGTTCGCGCGCTTTATGAAGGCCGTGACGCGGCAGCGGACGGTCGAGAACCATCCGCTCAACGCGCGGCTCGTATTCGAGGAATTGTTTCTCGGTTACCGGGAAATGTTCGCGTGACCCGGCATTGTTTCTCGTGGGTTGCGAAACGATGACGGGCCCACGCCGCGACGCGACCGTGGCCGTCCGGCCCGCGAACGCCGCCCGTTGCCGCATGCCGGCGCGCGCATGAGCGCCCGCCTTACGTATTCAGGAAACACGATGTTCGTCGACTCTCACTGCCATATCAATTTCAAGGGCCTGGCCGACCGCCTGCCGGCCGTTCTCGAGAACATGCGCGAGCACGACGTCACGCACGCGCTGTGCGTGTCGGTCGATTTCGAGACGCTGCCGGAGGTCCTGGCGATCGCGGACGCGCACGACAACGTCTATGCGTCGGTCGGCGTGCATCCCGATCACGAGGACATGCACGAGCCGACGCTCGCGGAGCTCGTCGAGCTGGCCGCGCACCCGAAGGTCGTCGCGATCGGCGAAACGGGCCTCGACTACTACCGTCTCGAAGGCCGCTCGATCGCCGACATGGAATGGCAGCGCGAACGCTTTCGCACGCATATCCGCGCCGCGACCGCGACGATGAAGCCGCTGATCATCCACACGCGCTCGTCGTCGGAGGACACGCTGCGGATCATGGCCGAGGAGCGCGCGGACGTGCCGGGCGGCGTGATGCACTGCTTCACCGAGCCGTGGCCGGTGGCCGAGCAGGCGCTCGCGCAGAACTTCCATATCTCGCTGTCGGGCATCGTCACGTTCAAGAATGCGACCGACGTGCAGGACGTCGCGCGGCGCGTGCCGCTCGACCGGCTGCTGATCGAGACCGACTCGCCGTACCTCGCGCCGGTGCCGTATCGCGGCAAGCCGAATGAACCTGCGTACGTCAGCCATGTCGGACGCTTTATCGCATCCGAGCGCGGGATCGCCGTCGAGGCGCTTGCCGATGCGACGACGCAGAACTTTTTCCGGCTGTTCAAGATCGCCCGCTAACGACGGGCGCACAGCCGACAACCCAGGGAAGGAGCCCACAACAATGACGAAGCCGACCAACCATCTGCCGAAACGTGCACTCGTTGCCGCCGCGCTCGTTGCGAGCGGCCTGTTCGCGGCAGCCGGCGCGCATGCCGAATCGCTCGATGCGATCGTCAAGGCCGTCAAGTTCGACGACATCGCCGACATCGGCAAGCAGCTCAAGAGCGGCAAGCTCGACCCGAACACGATCGCGCCGAACGGCGACCCGCTGATCGTGATCGCCGCGCGCGAGAAGTCCGACAAGGTCGCGGCGGCGCTCGCCACGACGCCGAACGTCGACCTCGAGAAGGAAGACAAGGCCGGCGAAACCGCGCTGATGCTCGCGTCGCTGAACGGCGACGTCGGCCTCGCGAAGCTGCTGATCGACAAGGGCGCGGAAGTCAGCAAGAAGGGCTGGGCGCCGCTGCACTACGCGGCCACCAATGGCCAGGACGCAGTCGTGAAGCTGCTGCTCGACCACGACGCGTATATCGATACCGCCTCGCCGAACGGCACGACGCCGCTGATGATGGCCGCACGCGGCAACCATCCGTCGACGGTCACGCTGCTGCTCGACCAGGGCGCCGATCCGCAGGTGAAGAACCAGCTCGGCATCACCGCGCTCGAATTCGCGAAGCACTACAACGCGCCGGACGCGATCGAGATCCTGAGCAAGCGGACGACCCGCATCGGGGCATCGACGCCGGCAGAGGCGCAAAAGAGTGCAAAATGACGGTTTTCGGTGCGGCAGACGGTGCCCGCCCGGCCGGTTTCCGGCCGGAGCAGGGCGTCCCGGCGCCGCGCCGGCCAAGGCAGCAGGCGGCCTCGGGCCGCATTGACATAAGGAACACCATGTTGCGCGCAATGTTTTGTGCCGCGGCGTTTGCCGTGCCGTTGTCGGCGGCGGCTTTCACGGGCGCTGATCTCGACCGGCTGTGCGCGAAGACGGACGTCAAATCGCGGGCGTCGTGCGCGGCCTACATCGAAGGCGCCGCCGACGGCGTCTACAACACCATCGATGCGATCGGCGGCACGACCGGGCCGCGGGTCGGCCAGTATTTCTGCCTGCCGCCCGACATCCGGGCGCAGCAGATGACCGACGCGGTGCGCAAGTACATCGCGGAAAATCCGAAGCTGGCCGACTACAACGCGAGCACCGCGGTGTCGCTCGGTCTCGGCAAGGCGTTTCCCTGCAGGAGCGGCAACTGACCTGACGCCGTGTCCGGGCCCGCGCGCGGCCCGGGCGTCGCCGACGCATCCAGGACGAGGCGTGCGCGCCTCACAACCCACGGGCGCCGATGATTTCAATCGAGGAACTGCAGCGCATCACCGATGCGCCGTTGCATTCATGGCTCGGCACGCTGGCCGTGTCCGTCATCGTCTTGCTGGTCGTCACGGTCGTGCACCGTCTCGGCGCACGCATCGTCAAGCGCATCGCGCAGCCGTATCCGTTGATGAGCGCGATCCTGCGCTACATCGACCGGCCGTCGCTCGTCGTGCTCGCGCTGCTGGCGCTCGAATTCCTGTGGGTCCAGGCCGACGACGGCATGGCGTTCGTGCGCGGCATGCGCACGGCGGCGGCGGTCGGCTCCATCGTTTCGCTCACGTGGCTGCTGGTGCGGCTGGCGGCCGGCGTCGGCGACGCCATCATCCAGGCGCATCCGATCGATACGGCCGACAACCTCCAGGCCCGGCGCATCCACACGCAGGCCAAGGTGCTCGTGCGGACCGTGATGGTGCTGATCGTGATCATCGGCACCGGCGCCGCGCTGATGACGTTCCCGAACGTGCGCCAGGTCGGCGCAAGCCTGCTGGCGTCCGCCGGCGTCGCGGGCCTGGTCGCCGGTATTGCCGCACGGCCGGTGCTCGGCAACCTGATCGCCGGGCTGCAGATCGCGCTCACGCAGCCGATCCGGCTCGACGACGTGGTCGTGATCCAGGGCGAGTGGGGGCGCATCGAGGAAATCACCGGGTCGTTCGTGTCGGTGCGGCTGTGGGACCAGCGGCGCCTCGTCGTGCCGCTGCAATGGATCATCGAGAACCCGTTCACGAACTGGACGCGCAGCAGCTCGGAAATCATCGGCACGGTCTATCTGTCGGTCGATTACCGTACGCCGCTCGCGCCGCTGCGCGAGGAACTCGCGCGGCTCGTCCACGCGGCGCCGGAGTGGGACGGCCGCGTGCAGGTGCTTCAGGTGACCGACGCGACGGAGCGCACGATGCAGTTGCGCGCGCTCGTGAGCGCGGCCGATTCGTCATCGTGCTGGGACCTGCGCTGCCGCGTGCGCGAAGGGTTGATCGCCTACCTGCAGGACCGCTATCCGCAATGCCTGCCGCGCAGCCGGATGGAACTGTATCCGCACGATGCCGCGCCGGACGCGCCGAATCCCGAACGGCCGCACGCGCGCTCGCCTGCCGCCAGCACGGCCGCCAATACCGCGGCCGACCCGCAGACCGCCGAAGGCCGCTGACAGCGGCCCGCACGCTCACCTTCCATCGTCATGACCGCGCTGAACACGCTCGCCATCGCCAATTACCGCTCGCTGCGCGAGCTGATCGTGCCGCTCGCGGCGCTCAACGTCGTCACGGGGCCGAACGGCAGCGGCAAGTCGAGCGTGTACCGCGCACTGCGGCTGCTCGCCGATACCGCGCAGGGGCGCGTGATCCCGTCGCTTGCCCGCGAAGGCGGGTTGCCGTCGACGTTGTGGGCCGGCCCTGAGCGCTTTTCACGGGCGATGTTGGACGGCGATGCACCGGTCACCGGCACGGTGCGCAAGGGGCCCGTAAGCCTGAAGCTTGGCTTCGCCTGCGACGATTTTGGCTATGCGATCGATCTCGGCATGCCGGTGAAGAACGACGCGACGCAGTTCTCGCTCGATCCAGTGGTGAAGCGCGAGTGCATCTGGGGCGGCGCGATGTTGCGCCCGTCGACGCTGCTGGTCGACCGGCAGGGCGCGCAGATCCGCGCGCGCACCGCATCGGGCGACTGGCAGACGATTCCGCAGCCGGTGGCCAGCTTCGACAGCATGATGACCGAGTTCGCCGATCCGACCGGCGCCCCAGAGATGATCGCGGTGCGCGAACGGATCCGCTCGTGGCGCTTCTACGACCATTTCCGGACCGACGCGCAGGCGCCGGCGCGTCAGTCGCATATCGGCACCCATACGCCGGTGCTCGCGGACGACGGCGCCGACCTGGCCGCCGCGTTGCAGACGATTCGCGAGATCGGCGACGGCGCGGCGCTCGATGCGGCGCTCGACGACGCGTTTCCCGGTGCGTCGGTCGAGATCGACAATCCGGGCGGCCGTGGCCGCTTCGACGTGCTGATGCGTCAGCCGGGACTGCTGCGGCCGCTCGCGGCGGCCGAGCTGTCGGACGGCACGCTGCGCTACCTGCTGCTCGCGGCCGCGCTGCTGACCCCGCGGCCGCCGGCGCTGATGGTGCTGAACGAACCGGAGACGAGCCTGCACCCGGATCTGCTGCCGGCGCTCGGCCGCCTGATCGCGCAGGCGGCGCAGCGTTCGCAGGTGCTCGTCGTGTCGCACGCGGCGCGGCTCATCGCGACGCTCGAGCGCGAGGCCGGCTGCGAATCGCTGGTGCTCGACAAGCAGCTTGGCGCGACCGGGCTCGTCGATGCCGATACGCGCGACCTGCCGCCATGGAAGTGGCCGTCACGCTGACGGGCAGGGCGGCGGCATGCGTTCGGGCGCGATCGTCGCATCGGGGGCCGGATCGGCCCGGCGGGCGGAATGTATCCTGCCTGTAACAACACCCATAAAATGAAAGACGGGCGGTTCCGTGCAGCGGGATCGCGAATAATGAAGGGATATCCGGCCGGCGCTGCATGGGGGGCCGGGGCGTGAAAGCCCGAAGGCCCGCCGGCCGTGACGCAACGGACAGGACACAGGAGACGTGGACCATGAGAATTGCCCAGATCGCGCCGCTGACCGAATCGGTACCGCCGAAGCTGTACGGCGGGACGGAGCGCGTCGTGTCCTACATCACCGAGGCGCTCGTCGAGCTCGGCCATGACGTGACGCTGTTCGCGAGCGGCGATTCGACGACGCGGGCGAAGCTCGAGCCGGTCTGGCCGCGGGCGCTGCGGCTCGATTCGTCGATCCGCGACCGGGTCGCGCCGCACATGCTGCTGATGGAGACGGTCGCGCGCCGCGCGAAGGACTTCGACGTGCTCCATTTCCACATGGACTACTACTCGTTCTCGGTCTTCAACCGGCAGGAAACGCCCTACGTGACGACGCTGCACGGCCGGCTCGACCTGCCCGAGCAGCAGCCGGTGTTCGACACGTTCAACACGGCGCCGGTGATCTCGATCTCGAACGCGCAACGCCAGCCGCTGCCGCAGGCGAAATGGCTGACGACGGTCTACCACGGGCTGCCCGATACGCTGTACATGCCGCAGCCGGTCGAGCCCCGCTATCTCGCGTTCCTCGGCCGCATCTCGCCGGAGAAGCGCGTCGACACGGCGATCCGCATCGCCCGCCAGTGCGGGCTGCCGATCAAGATCGCCGCCAAGATCGACGCGGCCGACCAGGAATACTTCGAGCGCGAGATCAAGCCGCTCTTCGCGTTGCCGCACGTCGAATTCATCGGCGAGATCGCCGATCACCAGAAGGCCGAATTCCTGTCGGGCGCGCATGCGCTGCTGTTCCCGATCGACTGGCCGGAGCCGTTCGGCCTGGTGATGATCGAGGCGATGTCGTGCGGCACGCCGGTGATCGCGTTCAATCGCGGCGCGGTGCCCGAAGTGGTGGACGAGGGCGTGTCGGGTTTCATCGTCGAGGACGAAATCAGCGCGGTGGCCGCCGTGAACCGCCTGCACCTGCTGCCGCGAGCGCGCGTGCGGCAGCGCTTCGAGGAACGCTTCACGTCGCGCCGCATGGCGCAGCAGTATGTCGACGTCTACCAGTCGGTGATCCGCGCGCAGAAGCGCTCGCGCTTCAAGGTGATCGACTCGACGACCTGACGCGCGAGGCGCACGACGCGCGCGGATGAAAAAAACGGCGATGCCCGCAAGGACATCGCCGTTTGTGCATGGCCCGCGCGCGGTGCGCACGGGCGGTGCGTGAGCGTCAGATCTTCAGCTTCGTGACCTTCGTGCCGTTGATCGACACGTCGCCCATCAGGCCCGCGTTCGTCAGCACGACGACCTGGACCGGCGCGGTGGCCGTGTTGGAGTCGACCGCGCCGTTCGCGCCCATCTTCACGAGCGCGACCGACGCGCCTGCGCCGGCTGCCCAGCCGTCCGAGCCGCGGAATTCATCGAGCGCTTCCTGCGTCATGAACAGGAACACGATCGCCTTCGACTGCGCACCGGCCTGCAGGCCGACCGACAGCGACGACGTGTTGTAGTAGCCGACCGTGCTGCCGCCGACGCGCAGTGCGCCGTTGCCGGACTGTCCGCCGACGATGAAGCCGGCCTGGATGACGTCCGGGAAGACGAGCACGCCGCGCGACTTCGCGACGAGTTCGCGTGAACCCTTGACCGTGGAGTACATGCGCGACAGCGTGGCGTCGACGCTCGAGTCGATTGCCTGGCGCTTCGACGCGTTCGTTGCGGCGTTGTCCGGCTTGTCCGGGGTGGTGGTGCAACCGGTGAGCGCGAGGCTACCGACGATGAGCGCCGCGGCGGCTTTCAGCACAAGATTCCGTTTTTGCATCGTTCTTCTCCATCGGATGATGTTCGGAGTGAGTCTCGCTCAGGGAGCGGATCACGTCGGCAGTTATATCACAGCGGATTACAGCGTCTTTTCGTTGCAGCGTGAAAAAGCGTCAAATCGCTCGGGGATGTCGCGGCGCGCCAACGGACGAACCGGCAACCGCGCGCCGACGTCGGGTCGGCATGCGGGAAACACTGCGTTTGATCGGACGGCGGCGGCTGCCGCGCGCATCAGTGCGTGACGGGTGGAACAGGCGGCTTTATCGGGGGACGGCGCAGCGCGCGGCGGATCAGCGCGATCACGACCCCGCAGGCGAACAGGAACGCGGCCGGCACGACCCAGTAGCCGACGAACGCATGCCACAGGTAGCCTGCGAGCGTATTGCGGCGCACCACGTATTCGTCGCGGGCTGCCTGCTGGCGCGGTGCATTGGCGGCGAGCACGTCGGCCGGGCAGCCGGCCGCGCGCGCCTCGTCAGGATCCCCCTGGCACTTCGCGGCGGCGCCGGCGGCCTGCTGCGCGTCGCTGAGCTGCCAGGTGGTCAGCGCGAGTTGCAGGTCCGCCTTGTTGTACGCCATTTCCTCGCGGATCTCGCGCACGGCGACGATCGCGACGGGCACGGCCCAGAACACGATCACGATCAGCCAGCGGCGGAACCAGCGGTGTTGTCTCCATGCCATCCATGCCTCCGTTTGACGCGTGTGCGCGTCTGTCTCGAGGGCGGCCCGATGGCGCTTCTTGTACTTGGATGGGCCGCGTTGCAGCCATCATAGAAGAAAACGCGGCGAATTGCCGCACCATGTGGCGGCGCCGGTACGGCAGGCTGGAAAAGCGGGGCGGGAGGCTGTTGCAACGGCGCGGCGGCGGGGCCGAGCGGGGCGCGTCGATGCGCGTGCAACGAAAACAAGAATGCCGCGCCCGCCGAAGCGGTGCGCGGCATTCGATACGGGAGCGCCGGAACTCAGGCGGCCGGCTGGCTGCTCAGGCAGCTCTTCATGAACGCCTTGCGGTCGTCGCCCTTCTTGCCGGTGGCCTGCGTGTTACACGCCTTCATCTTTTCCTGCTGCGACATGGCCTTCGCGGGCTTCGCCGACAGGCAGTCCTTCATGAACGCCTTGCGTTCGTCGCCCGTCTTGCCGGCTGCCTGGGTGTTACAGGCCTTCATCTTGTCCTGCTGGCTGTTCGCCGCGAACGCGGGGGAAGCCAGCATGCCGCCGAGAAGCACTGCGGCTACGAGCGATTGGATTTTCATTTCGACACTCCCATGGGGTGAATTGCGTGTTATCGACGCCGTCACGAAGCACCGTGCAATGGCGATAGGGTCGCATCGCACAGCGCGCTCCGATTATGGCAAATCAATGTGAAAACACCAAAACGGCACTTTCTATAACGTTGCGGATGCCACGGCCGTTGACGGCACGTGTTGCCGGACGATCGGGACAAACCATGATGCGCGGCGGCCGGCCTCGGTCGCCGCGCCGGAACCTGGCCGCAAGCCTTTACAATCGCGGCCATGAACACTTCGAATTCCGCATCCCCTTCGTCCGCGTCGGCCCTGCCGCGCATCGCCGTGCTCGCCACCGGCGGCACGATCGCCGGCGCCGCGCCCGACGCAGCCAGCACGGCCGGCTACCAGGCCGGCGCGCTCGGCGTCACTTTCCTGGTCGACGCAGTGCCGGCGCTTGCGTCCGTCGCGCGCATCGACGCCGAGCAGATCGCCAGCATCGACAGCAAGGATCTCGCGCTGCCGCTGTGGAATACGCTCGCCGCGCGGATCGACGCGCTGATGGCCGACCCGGCGGTCGACGGCATCGTGATCACCCACGGCACCGACACGCTCGAGGAAACCGCGTATGCGCTGCACCTGGTCGTCAACGGCGACAAGCCGGTCGTGCTGACGGCCGCGATGCGGCCGGCGACCGCGCTGTCGTCCGACGGCCCGCTGAACCTGCTGAATGCGGTGACGGTGGCCGCACATCCGTCCGCGCGCGGGCAGGGCGTGCTGGTCGCATTCAACAACCGGATCCACGGCGCGCGCGACGTCGTGAAGACGAGTACCTATGCGGTCGATGCATTCCAGTCGCCGGAGCTCGGCGCGCTCGGCTGGGTGCAGGACGGCCGGGTGGAATTTGCCCGCCACGTCACGCGTTCGCGCGACACGCAACTGGCGATCGCCGTCGCGTGGCCGCCCGTCGAAGTCGTCGCGAGCTACGCGGGCGTGACGCGCACGGCCGTCGACGCGCTCGTCGCGGCCGGCGTGCGCGGTCTCGTCGTCGCGGGCACGGGCAACGGCTCGATCCATGCGACGCTGCAGGCGGCGCTGGCCGATGCGGTGAAGGCAGGCGTCGCGGTGGTTCGCGCGTCGCGCGTCGGGTCGGGGCACGTGATGCGCAACGGCGCCGCGAGCGACGATGCGCTCGGCTTCGTGAGCGCAGGGTCGCTGAACCCGTTCAAGGCGCGGGTGCTGCTGATGCTCGCGCTCGCGAACGGCATTCACGGCCGCGACGCGCTGCAGCGCGTGTTCGATACGCTATGACCGGCTGACCGATACGCGCGGCGCGGGCCGCGCGCGTCACCATGAAAAAAGCAGGCCATCGGCCTGCTTTTTTTGTCCGTCAGTCCGGCAACAATGCTCAGGACTGCGGCGGAATCACGAGCTTCTGGCCCGGGTAGATCCGGTCCGGGCTCGACAGCATCGGCTTGTTCGCCTCGAAGATCACCGGGTACTTGTTCGCGTCGCCGTAGACTTCCTTGGCGATCGCCGACAGCGTGTCGCCCGGCTTCACGTCGTGGTACTGCACTTCCGGATCGTCCGGCTGCAGATCGTCGTCATTGACGCCCGCGACGCCTTGCACGTTGCCGGCCGCGACCTTGACCTTGGCCTTCGTGTCGAGGTCGGCGACGCTGCCCGACAGCGTCACGGTGCGCGATGCGCCGTCGAACGCCACGGTCAGGTTCGACGTGTCGAGACCTTGCGTGTTGATGTAGTTCTTGATGGCATCGGCCGCGGTCTGGTTTGCGGCATTCGGATCTTCCGCGGCTTGCGCATCGGCATGACCCAGCAGTTTTTCACCCGCCTCTTTGATAAACGAAAGAAGACCCATCGTTGCACTCCTTAGGTGGTTGAAAAGAAAACGCGCCGTGAAGTGGCGAAAAAAACACCGCGCTGGGCGCGGTCAACGGAGGTGAACGCTAGCGCGGCGGTTTTCTCGAAAGGCGTGGCGAAAGTGTAGGCGTTCATGACGACGATTGCATGAAAAATCGCACGCTTGAACGTAAAGAAATGTAATACGCGAAATCCGACAGGCGGACACCCGACGACGACGTCTGACCGACCAAGGCTTCCCCGGCGTCGCCGGGTGCCGCTGCGGACCCCACCACGCCGCTCTCAGCCCAGAGCGGCGTTTTTCGCCCCGTCCCGCATGCCATCGGCAGTGCAGGGCGGGGCGCCCCACCGTGATGCGCGAGCGTGTCGCGCATCGATGCGACCGGCCGTGCCGGTCACGTGTGTCTGTCGCGCGCGTCCGCCATCGCAGCGGAAACGCGCATCGTTGCAGCCGTGTTACGCGGCCGGCGTCTGGCCGATCTCGAAGTTCGACATGATCTCGAGCGCGCGCACGAGTGCCGAGTGATCCCATGCCTTGCCGCCGTGCGACGCACACACGCTGAACAGCTGCTGCGCGCTGGCCGTATGCGGCAGCGCGAGGCCGAGCTTGCGTGCGCCGTCGAGCGCGAGGTTCAGGTCCTTCTGGTGCAGCTCGATGCGGAAGCCCGGATCGAACGTGCGCTTCGTCATCCGCGCGCCGTGCACTTCGAGGATGCGCGACGCGGCGAAGCCGCCCATCAGCGCCTGGCGCACACGCTCCGGATCAGCGCCCGAACGTGCGGCGAACAGCAGCGCTTCGCCGACCGCCTCGATGTTCAGCGCGACGATGATCTGGTTCGCGACCTTGCAGGTCTGCCCCGCGCCGTTGTCGCCGACGAGCGTGATGTTCTTGCCCATCTTCTCGAACAGCGGCCTGGCGCGCTCGAATGCCGCCTCCGGGCCGCCGACCATGATCGTCAGCGTCGCTTCGCGTGCGCCGACTTCGCCGCCGGACACCGGCGCGTCGAGGTAGTCGCAGCCGAGTGCGTTGATCTGCTTCGCGAATTCCTGCGTGTCGAGCGGCGAGATCGAGCTCATGTCGATCACGAGCTTGCCGGCCGTCAGGCCCTTCGCGACGCCGTCGTCGGCGAACAGCACGTTACGCACGTCCGGCGTGTCCGGCACCATCGAGATGATGATGTCCGCGTTCTTTGCGACTTCGGTCGAGTTTGCGACGACCTTCGCGCTCGTGCGCAGGTCGTCCGGGATCGGGAACGCGCCGTTCACGACGAGCTGGTGGTCGCCCTTGAGCAGGTTGCGCGCCATGTGCGCGCCCATGATGCCGAGGCCGATGAAACCGATGGTTGCCATGTGAATGTCTCCTATAGGGCTGAAAACGGAAAGGGCGGATCTCAGGCGGCGCGACGCGCCGAGCCCGGTGCGCAGCCGGCGACGCTTTGCAGCCAGCCGAGGCCTTCCGTCGTGGTGGTGCGGGGCTTGTACTCGCAGCCGACGTAGCCGGCATAGCCGAGCCGGTCGAGCAACGCGAACAGGAACGCGTAGTTGATCTCGCCCGTGCCCGGCTCGTTGCGGCCCGGGTTGTCCGCGAGCTGGACGTGGCCGATCGATGCGAGGTTGCGTTCGATCGTCGCGGCCAGTTCGCCTTCCATGCGCTGCATGTGATAGATGTCGTACTGCAGGAACAGGTTGTCCGAGCCGACCGCGCGGATCACGTCGAGCCCTTCCGACGAGCGGTTCAGCGCGAAGCCCGGGATGTCGAAGCTGTTGCACGGCTCGACGAGCAGGCGGATGCCTTCGCGCTTCAACGCATCGGCGGCAAAGCGCAGGTTGTCGACGATCGTGACGAACGTCTTGTCGCGCGCCGTGCTGGCCGACGGGATGCCGACGAGGCAGTTCAGCTGCGGCACCTTCAGCGCCTTCGCATACTCGATCGCACGGCCGACCCCTTCCTGGAACTCGCCGACGCGATCGGGCAGGCACGCGATGCCGCGCTCGCCCTGGTCCCAGTTGCCGGCGGGCAGGTTGTGCAGCACGAGGCGCAGGCGATGCGCCTCGAGCCGCTCGGCGAGTTCCTCTTTCGCGTACGGATACGGGAACAGGAACTCGACGGCGTCGAAGCCCGCGTCGGCGGCCGCCTTGAAGCGGTCGAGGAACGGCACTTCGTTGAACAGCATGGTCAGGTTTGCAGCAAACTTCGGCATGAGCTAAGCCTCTTCGGTCGGTCAGTCAAAAATGTCGTGCGGTTCAGTCGAGCATCGAGATCGCGGTCGGTGCGTGCTCGGCCTTTTCGGCGAGATCCTCGAATTCGTTGATCGCGTCGATTTCGGTGCCCATCGAGATGTTCGTCACGCGCTCGAGGATCACTTCCACGACCACCGGCACGCTGAACTCTTCCGCGAGCGTTTGCGCCTGGCGCAGCGCCGGCTCGATCTCTTCCGGCTTGAACACGCGCAGCGCCTTGCAGCCGAGGCCTTCCGCGACGGCCACGTGGTCGACGCCATAGCCGTTCAGTTCCGGCGCGTTCACGTTGTCGAACGCGAGCTGCACGCAGTAGTCCATGTCGAATGCACGCTGCGCCTGGCGGATCAGCCCGAGGTACGAGTTGTTCACGACGACGTGCACGTACGGCAGCTTGAATTGCGCGCCGGCGGCCAGTTCCTCGATCATGAACTGGAAGTCGTAGTCGCCGGACAGCGCGACGATCGGGCGGCTCGGGTCCGCCGCACGCACGCCGAGCGCGGCGGGGATCGTCCAGCCGAGCGGGCCGGCCTGGCCGCAGTTGATCCAGTTACGCGCCTTGAACACGTGCAGGAACTGCGCGGCGGCGATCTGCGACAGGCCGATCGTGCTGACGTAGCACGTATCGCGGCCGAACACCTTGTTCATCTCTTCGTACACGCGCTGCGGCTTGACCGGCACGTTGTCGAAGTGCGTCTTGCGCTGCAGCGTGCGCTTGCGTTCCTGGCATTCCGCCACCCATGCGCTGCGGTCCTTCAGCTTGCCGGCGGTTTTCCATTCCCGTGCGACGGCGACGAACAGTTCCAGCGCGGCCTTCGCGTCCGACACGATGCCGAGATCCGGGCCGAACACGCGGCCGATCTGCGTCGGCTCGATGTCGACGTGCACGAACTTGCGGCCCTTCGTATAGACCTCGACGCTGCCCGTGTGGCGGTTCGCCCAGCGGTTGCCGATGCCGAGCACGAAGTCGGACGCGAGCATCGTGGCGTTGCCGTAGCGGTGCGACGTCTGCAGGCCGACCATGCCGGCCATCAGCGGGTGGTCGTCCGGAATCGCGCCCCACGACATCAGCGTCGGGATCACCGGCACGCCGATCGTTTCGGCGAACTGGACGAGCAGGTCTTCCGCCGCTGCATTGAGCACGCCGCCGCCCGACACGATCAGCGGCTTGTCCGCGTCGTTGAGCATCGCGAGCGCCTTCTCGATCTGCGCGCGGGTGGCCGCGGGCTTGTAGACCGGCAGCGGTTCGTACGTGTCGATGTCGAATTCGATTTCGGCGAGCTGCACGTCGATCGGCAGGTCGACCAGCACCGGGCCCGGACGGCCCGAGCGCATCAGGTGGAATGCCTGCTGGAACACGCGCGGCACGAGCGCCGGCTCGCGCACGGTGACGGCCCATTTCGTGACGGGCTTCGCGATCGACTCGATGTCGACGGCCTGGAAGTCTTCCTTGTACAGGCGGGCACGCGGTGCCTGGCCGGTGATCGCGAGGATCGGAATCGAGTCGGCGGAAGCGGAATAGAGACCGGTGATCATGTCGGTGCCGGCGGGGCCCGACGTGCCGATGCACACGCCGATGTTGCCCGGGGCCGCACGCGTGAAGCCTTCGGCCATGTGCGACGCGCCTTCGACGTGGCGTGCCAGTACGTGGCTGATGCCACCCGACTTGCGCATGGCCGAGTAGAACGGGTTGATCGCTGCGCCCGGCACGCCGAACGCGGTCTGGATGCCTTCTTTCTCGAGCACGAGCACAGCTGCGTCGACGGCTCTCATCTTGGCCATGAATGTCTCCTTGAATGGGGTGGATCTTGCAAATGGGTCTGTTGGGGACACTTTAGGGATGCAGGAAAGGTTTGATAAGATCAGCCGAAGTCGCTTTTTTCGAAACTAAAAGTATGGAATGACGGCCGGGCGGGGCTTTCCGCCGGTGCCGGCACAGAGACGGAGACGGGAGATGGATCGCTTCAAGCAGATCGAGACGTTCGTGCGGGTGGCCGATGCCGGCAGCCTCGCGGCGGCGGCGCTCGAGGAGGGCGTGTCGCCGGTGGTGCTCGGGCGGCGCATCGACGCGCTCGAAAAGCGTCTCGGCGTGAAGCTGATGTACCGCTCGACGCGGCGGCTGGTGGTCAGCGAGGAGGGCGCCGCGTTCCTCGAGCGTTGTCGCGGCCTCCTGTCCGAATGGGACCAGGCCGAAAACGAGCTGGCCGCCGGGCGCCGCGCGGTCAGCGGCCACCTGATCGTGTCAGCGCCGGCCGCATTCGGGCGCAAGCACGTCGCGCCGCACGCCCCCGGCTTTCTGGCCGACAAGCCCGAGATGCAGCTGTCGTTCAACCTGACCGACCGCGTCGTCGATCTCGTGCGCGAAGGCTACGACCTGTCGATCCGGATCGGCGGGGCGGTCGATCCGAACTTCGTCGCGGTGAAGCTCGCATCGAACCGGCGTGTCGTGTGCGGCACGCCCGAGTATTTCCGCCAGCACGGCCGGCCGAAGTCGCTCGACGACCTGCTCAAGCACAACTGCCTGGCGTTCAACCTGCAGGGCGGGCAGAACCGCGGGTGGTATTTCCAGCGCCACGGCAAGATCGCGACGATGCGCGTGGCGGGCAATCTCGACTGCAACGACGGCGAGCTGCTGCACCGCTGGGTGGCCGAAGGTCTCGGGCTCGGCTGGCGCTCCACGTGGGAGATCGCCGCGCAGCTCGAGACGGGCGAGCTTGAAACCGTGCTCGACGAATATGCGTTGCCCGACTACGACATCCTCGCGGTCTACCCGCAGCAGCGCTACGTGCCGGCGCGCGTGCGCTACTTCATCGACTACCTGCGCGCCGCTTACGCGAGCCCGGGCTACTGGAGCACCACGCCGTAACCGGCGCGGGCGGCCCGGCCACAGGACCGACCGGCGATTTTTTACGCTTCGGGCGCGCGGCGCGGGAATAAACTCGACGCAACGACGGTAAGGTCATCAAGCGTGCACGTTGCCAGTCTGTCCGGGCGCCGTGCTCGGAACGGGCGCGGCTTCGGCCGCCGGGACCAGGGAGGCCATGTGGGGCAAGCCGGACAGGCGATCGAAGAGCGGTCGGCAGACGACGCGGTGGCGCGCGGCGAGCGGTTTCGTACGCTCGTGCTGCCGCATCTCGACGCCGCGTACAACCTCGCGCGCTGGCTGAGCGGCAACGCCGGCGATGCGGACGACGTCGTCCAGGACGCGTGCATGCGCGCACTGCGCTTCGTCGATTCGTGTCGCGGCGACAACGCCCGGCCGTGGCTGCTGACGATCGTGCGCCACACCTGGTACACGGAATGGCGGCGCCGCACGCATGCGCACGAGGTTGCGCTGCCCGACACGCTCGACGACACCGACGTGCCCGACGACTGGCAACCCGCGACCGACGATCCGCTCGCGCACCTGCTGCGCGGCGAGAACGTGCGGCTCGTGAACGAAGCGCTCGCGAAGCTGGCACCCGAATACCGCGAGGTGCTCGTGCTGCGCGAGATGGAGGACCTGAGCTACCGCGAGATTGCGGCGATCGCGGACGTGCCGGTCGGCACCGTGATGTCGCGGCTCGCACGCGGCCGGCGCAAGCTCGCCGCGCTGCTGGGCGGCGAGCCGGCACCGGCGGCCGAAGGCAGGCCGGGCCGTGCGCCGGCTGGCGGAACCGCATCGGAGGCTATCGATGGACTGTAACGAAGTGCGAGCGTTGCTGGACGCGGACGTCGACCGCGAGCTGTCGGCGCCCGATGCGTTGCGGGTCCAGCAGCATGTCGAAGGATGCGAAGCGTGCCGCCGCGAACGCGCGCGGATCGTCACGCTGGTGCAGGCCGTGCGCCAGGCCG
>NZ_JAAGPC010000400.1:0-1499 GCF_017104595.1 Burkholderia sp. Tr-20390
AAACGGAGGGCAGGCAGACGACGTAGCAGGATGTGAGAAGAAACGCGTGGCGGGACATGTCATCGAGAGAGGACGTGAGGGTGAGGAGCTGAGAGATAGTCGGGACCGGCCACACGGCGGAATCTACACCATGCCATACACTCTTGCCCTACCCGACGCTCTTCCGATCTGCCGGCTGACCGCATCGGCCGCGCACGCGGGGCGTCCCGCTCGCCGCGTGCCGATCCGGCCCCGCTAGAGGCGCCGCCCGCTAAACGGGTAAACTGCGCGGATGCAACGAATCACCACCACCGGGCGCGTCAACCTCAGTCACCTGTTCTGGCTCCGCAATCTCGCGATCATCGGCCAGCTCGTGACGATCGGCGTCGTGCAGACCTATTTCGGCGTGCATCTGCCGTTGCCGGCGATGCTGATGGTCATTGCGCTCGAAATCGTTTTCAACGCGCTGACCTGGGTGCGCGTGCTGCGCGCGCGGCCCGAGACCAATTTCGAGCTGCTCGGCCAACTGTGGGTCGACCTCGGCGCGCTGTCCGCGCTGCTGTTCCTGTCGGGCGGCACGACCAATCCGTTCGTGTCGCTGTACCTGCCTTCGCTCGCGATCGCGGCGGCCGTGCTGCCGTGGCACCTGATGATCTGGCTCGCGGCGTTCGCGGTCGCGTGCTACGCGGCGCTCGGCTTCGACTCGGTGCCGCTGAACATGGACAATCCCGCGAACCTGTTCGACTACTACCGTACCGGGATGTGGGCGAACTTCATGGTCAGCGTCGGGCTGATCGCGTGGTTCGTCGCGCGCATGTCGAATGCGCTGCGCCAGCGTGACGCGGCGCTCGGCGAGGCGCAACAGCATTTGCTGCGCGACGAGCGGGCGGTCGCGCTCGGCGTGCAGGCCGCCACCGTCGCGCACGAGATGGGCACGCCGCTGTCGACGATCGCGATGCTCGCCGAAGAGCTGCGCGACGCGGCCCGCGACGATCCGGGGCTGGCCCGCTACGAGGCCGACCTGAAGGTGCTCGAGGAACAGATGACGCTCTGCACGTCGGCGCTCGCGCGCCTGCGCAGCCGCGCGAGCGCGCCCGCGAGCCGCCAGCCGGTGGACGACTGGCTCGACACGTTCGTCGAGCACTGGCGCCTGCGGCATCCGCACGTGCAGTTCGAATTGCTCGGCGCGCGCCCGGCGGGCGTCGCGCTCGACGATACGGTCGCGGCCGGCCAGATCCTGACGATCCTGCTCGACAACGCCGCGCGCGCGAGCCCGCAGCGCGTGACGCTCGCCGCGAAGGTCGCGCATGCCGGCACGGCCGACAAGATCGAATTCGAGGTATGCGACGACGGGCCCGGCATTCCGGCCTCGCTGCGCGAGTCGCTTGGCGCGATGCCGGTCGACAGCACGCAGGGCGGGCACGGGGTCGGCTTGTATCTCGCGTTCAGCGCGGCCGCGCGGCTCGGCGGCGAGATCGAACTGTCCGACGTCGTGCCGCGCGCGGCGGGCGGCAACGGGC
>NZ_JAAGPC010000401.1:0-1282 GCF_017104595.1 Burkholderia sp. Tr-20390
TCCCGCCGCGCGCTGGAAGTCGCGGCCGCGGGCGGCCATCACATGCTGATGGTCGGGCCGCCGGGGGCCGGCAAGTCGATGCTGGCCGCCCGGCTGCCGGGCCTCCTGCCGCCGCTGACCGACGACGAGGCGCTGACGTCGGCGGCGCTCCTCTCCGCGAGCCGCCTCGGCTTCTCGCCCGCGCAGTGGCGCCGGCGGCCGTTCCGTGCACCGCATCACTCGTCGAGCGCCGCCGCGCTGGTCGGCGGCCGCAACCCGCCGCAACCGGGCGAGATCACGCTCGCGCACCTCGGCGTGCTGTTCCTCGACGAACTCCCGGAATTCGACCGGCACGTGCTCGAGATGCTGCGCGAGCCGCTGGAGGCCGGCCGCATCACGATTTCACGCGCGGCGCAGCAAGCCGACTTCCCGGCCGCATGCCAGCTGATCGCCGCGATGAATCCCTGCCCGTGCGGCTGGCACGGTGATCCGTCGGGGCGCTGCCGCTGCTCGCCGGACGTCGCCGCGCGCTACCTGCGCAAGCTGTCGGGGCCGCTCGTCGACCGCATCGACATCCAGATCGACCTGCCCGCGCTGTCGCCGGCCGAACTGGCGACGCGCGCGTCGGCGCCCGGCGAGCCGAGCGCGGCGGTCGCCGCGCGGGTCGCGCAGGCGCGTGCGCTGCAGCTCGACCGGCAGGGCAAGACGAACCACATGCTGAGCGGCCGCGAGACCGACGACCTGTGCCGGCCGACCGACGAAGGCGAACGGCTGCTGCGCGAGGCCGGCGAGCGCTTCGGCTGGTCGGCGCGCGCGTATTTCCGCGTGCTGAAGGTCGCGCGGACGATCGCCGACCTGGCCGGCGACCCGCTGCCGACGGCCGCGCAGATCGCCGAAGCGATCCGCTACCGGCGCGCACTGACGGCGCTCTGAACGCCCTCGGAGGACAAAATCCGGCTGTCAAGACTTGACTTATGCACAATTCCGCGAATCCGGCCCCGGATCAGGGCTCGGCGAGACCTTTGCAGCACGGAATCCGTATCTCGTTGTTTTGATTGACTTTTATCAAAACGCGAGCGAGCGGCCAAACGGGCCGGAAGGCCGTCCCGCGCGGCTTGGCGGGAAATCCGGGCAACTTTTCAACAAAGTTATCCACATGCGCTGTGGATAGCCGAAAAAACCTCGCAAAATCCGGCGACTAGCGTCGAAAGCTGCGAATGAACTTTCAGTTGTCACAGAGTGTCTGAGCGCCCTCTCCGGCCGCCGTCAGTCGAGTTTGAACGACCCGAAAAACTGGTCGAGC
>NZ_JAAGPC010000402.1:0-1608 GCF_017104595.1 Burkholderia sp. Tr-20390
CGCGACGCCGAGCAGCAGCGACGACGCGGGGCCGGCCGGGCGGCCGTCGCGTTGCGCGAAGCCGGTGAGCCGGTTGCCGGCGGCGACGAGCGGGCGCGTCAGGTGTTCCGCGAGGCGCGGCATCAGCAAGGTCAAGCCGAAGATCGCGAGCAGCACGATCGCGACCCAGCGGCCGGCCTGATTGGCCTGCGCGACCCAGCCGCCGCCGACGGCCGCGAGCGTCGCGACGACGGCAAACGTGAGCGCCATGCCGACGAGCAGCGGCAGGCCGCTGCGGACGAACGGCTGGTCGGCGCGCGCGAACACGAACGGCAGCACGGGCAGGATGCACGGGCTCAGGATCGTGAGCACGCCGCCGAGGTAGGCAAGGACGATGAGCAGCATGGTGCGTTCTCCAGTCGGTCGGGAGTTCGGGGCCGGATCAGGCGGCGGCGGGGTGGAAGGTGAGCGCGAGGCCGTTCATGCAGTAGCGCAGGCCGGTCGGTTGCGGGCCGTCGTCGAACACGTGGCCGAGATGGCCGCCGCAGCGGCGGCAGTGCACTTCGGTGCGGACCATCCCGAACGATGCGTCGGTGTTCGTGGCGACCGCGTGGTCGAGCGGCTTCCAGAAGCTCGGCCAGCCCGTATGGCTGTCGAACTTGGTGGCCGACGAGAACAGTGGGAGGGCGCAGCCGGCGCACGCGAACGTGCCTTGCCGGTGCTCGTCGTTCAGCGGGCTGGTGTACGGCCGCTCGGTGCCGGCCTCGCGCAGGACCGAGTACTGGGCGGGCGTGAGCCGGCGATGCCATTCGGCGTCGCTGAGCGTGACTTCAAAAGGGGCGGCCGTCTGCGGGGTGGCCGGCGATGCGGCGAACGCACGGCCGACCAGCGCGCGGCGGCCGACGGACGACAGCGTCGCGAGCACGGCGAGGCCGGTGGCGCCGGCGAACAGCAGATGTCTGCGGGTGGGCATGATGGGCTCCTGGCGGCAGGTCCTGAAAACATGCGCCCATCGTAGTCAGCGGCCGGTGTCGAAGTCCTCACGGAAAGTTAAATGAATTGTGAAGGTTGGGGTGGTTCGGCGAGGTGCGTCGGAATCCGTCGAAGATCCAATCGGCAAGGGCCTTCGAGGGGGCGAGCCGCCGGTGTTTGCTGAGCACCGGTTCGCGCCGCGTTTTTTAGTGTTTTTCTAGTGTTCGTCGAGCGTGGCGGCCGCTTGACGAATTCCGACCGGCCACCATCAACACGTCTCTGAACGGCCGTTTGGCTGGTGAATACCTCGATGCGTGGTCCGCCAAACATCGTGACGGTCGAGGACGACCTGATTGGCCTGTTAGGGGCGGTGCGGCGGCGCTTGTCGAATTCCGGTGCGCAACTGAGCCTGCATCCTTGCATGCCCGCGTTCGAGCAGCGACGTATCGGGCGTTTCGATTGGCGGTAATTCCGCTTCGACCAACCTCTCCGCCTCAAGCCGCTCGACGCCCAGCGCACGCAGAATTGCGGCGACCACCGGCTCCGGAACGACGTTTTGCGGGCCTTCATTGGTGATTCTGAGGATCGTCGCGAGCGCGGTTCCGGCGATCACGTCGAGCGCGGTGCCGACGCCGACATGGGTGAAACGCCCCAGTG
>NZ_JAAGPC010000403.1:0-1499 GCF_017104595.1 Burkholderia sp. Tr-20390
CCCGGCCGCGCCGGGGCGCAAGCTGCTCGTCGTCACGGGCCGCACGGCGGCCGAGGTCGACGATGCGGTCGCGACGCTCGTGCTGGGCCGCGCGGCGCTGTCGGGGCCGTCGGCAACGGTCGCGCACGTCGATCTCGGCGCGCCGCGCAAACCGTACGACGCGCCGCGCTGGCTGCCGGTGAACCGGCCGATCACGTTCCGCGAGCTCGTGTCCGATACGCGCGAGCTGGAAGTGCGCGGCACGTCGCCCGACGCCATTCGCCTGAACCTGCGCGTGCCGTCCGACCTGCATTCGTGGAACGGCGCGGGCGTGCCGATCACGCTGCGCTACCGCTACACGGCGCCGACGGTGCAGGACAACTCGACGCTTGCCGTCGAGATCAACGACCAGCTCGTGAAGTCGTACCGGCTCGGGCCGGCCCATGCCGAGGACGCGCACGGCCGCATGCAGCTGCCGTTGCTGTCGGTGCCGGAAGGACGCGTGACGAGCGACGTCGACATCCCGGCGTTCCGGGTCGGCAGCGGCAACCAGCTGCAGTTCCGCTTCACGCTCGACTCGCAGAAGACGGGCCTGTGCTCGAGCACGGCGACCGAGCCGCAGCGTGCGGCGATCGATCCCGATTCGACGATCGACTTCTCGCACTTCGTCCATTACGCGCAGTTGCCGAACCTCGCGTTCTTCGCGAACAGCGGCTTCCCGTTCACGCGCTTCGCCGACCTGTCGCAGACGGCCGTCGTGATGCCCGACCGGCCGTCGCCGCAGGAGCTCGAGGCCTACCTGACGATGCTCGGCCACATGGGCGAATGGACCGGCTTCCCGGCGCTGCGCGTGCAGGTCGCGCGGCCCGGCGACGTCGCCGCGCTGTCGGGCAGCAAGGATCTCCTCGTGATCGACGGCTCGCCCGCGTCGCCGCTGCTCGCGCACTGGCGCTCGGCGCTGCCGCTCGTGATCGGCGAGCAGGGCAGCGCGGGCGGCGAGGGCGCCGCGCGCATCGCCTTCTCGGTGAAGGAGCGCTGGCGCAACGGCGTCGGCCTGACCGAAGGCGGCGCGCACATCGAGCAGACGGGCTCGCTCGCGGCGCTTGCCGGGTTCGAGCTGCCGGGCAGCCGGGGGCGCAGCGTCGTCGCGCTGACGGCGACCGACCAGCCGCGCCTCGGCGATCTGCTCAACGTGTTCGAGAACGCCGGGCTCGTGTCGCAGCTGCAGGGCGACCTGGCGCTGGTGCGGCCGGGGCAGGTCGACAGCCTGCGCGTCGGCGAGCCTTACGTGGTCGGGTTCGTGCCGTGGTATGCGCGGGTGTGGACGCAGGCGGCGCGGCATCCGGTCGTGCTCGGCGCGGTCGGCGTCGTGGCGGGGCTGCTGCTCGCGCTCGGCGTGTTCAGCGTGCTGCAGAGAATCGCCGCGCGTCGACGGGGGATGTAACGGATGGCGCGGGCAATGGCGAAGCGACGGGCAACGCGGCCGGCGCGGCGCGTCGGCGCGGCACTCGCGCTGGCGG
>NZ_JAAGPC010000404.1:0-1379 GCF_017104595.1 Burkholderia sp. Tr-20390
TACGCGGCCCGACGCCTCGAGCGTGTCGGCCGGCGACGAGAGCATCGCGCGCAGCGCATCGAGCGCCGTGCGGATGCGCGGTTCGCCCGCACCGAGGTCGGCGAGTTCGGCGAACAGCGCGGCGGCCGCGTCGGGTTCGCGCGATATCGCGCGCAGCACGTCGAGGCACATCACGTTGCCCGAGCCTTCCCAGATCGAGTTGACGGGCGCCTCGCGGAACAGCCGCGCGATCGGGCCGTCGTCGACGTAGCCGTTGCCGCCGAACACTTCCATCACCTCGCCGGTCAGCTCGACCGCGCGCTTGCACACCCAGAATTTCGCCGCGGGCGTGACGATCCGCTTCCATGCGCGTTCGCGCGGCGAGTCGTCGCGCTCGAACGCGTCGGCGAGACGCATCGACAGCGACAGCGCGGCTTCGCTCTCGAGCGCGAGATCGGCGAGCACGGTGCGCATCAGCGGCTGCTCGGCGAGCGCGCGGCCGAACGCGTGGCGCTGGCGCGTGTACGCGATCGCCTGCACGACGCCCTGACGCAGCATCGCCGCGCTGCCGAGCACGCAGTTCAGCCGCGTGTAGGTGGCCATCTCGATGATGGTCGGGATGCCGCGGCCTTCGTCGCCGAGCATGATGCCCCACGCGTCGTTCAGCTCGATCTCGCTGCTCGAGTTGCTGCGGTTGCCGACCTTGTCCTTCAGCCGCTGGATCTCGACCGCGTTCTTCGTGCCGTCCGGCCGCCAGCGCGGCACGTAGAAGCACGACGGGCTGCCGGCTTCGGTGCGCGCGACGACGAGGTGCGCGTCGCACATCGGCGCCGAGAAAAACCACTTGTGGCCGCGCAGCCGGTATTCGCCGCCGCGGCCGCCCGTGCCGACGGCGGTCGCAAGCGTCGTGTTCGCGCGCACGTCGGAGCCGCCCTGTTTCTCGGTCATGCCCATGCCGAACCAGATCGAACGCTTGTCGGCGACCGGCACGTCGCGCGGATCGTAGTCGTTGCTGTAGAGCTTGTCGCGCAGCAAGTCCCACAGCGCGGGCTCCTTCTGCAGCACGGGAATCGCGGCCTGCGTCATCGTCGCCGGGCACAGCGTGCCGGCCTCGATCTGGCCATGCAGGTAGAAGCCGGCCGCGGTCGCGGCCCAGCGGCCGCGACGCGTGTCGCGGAACGCGAGCGACACGAAGCCTTCGTGGCGGTACTGGCCGAGCAGCGTATGCCACGCCGGGTGGAAGTCGACGCGGTCGACGCGCCGGCCGCGCCGGTCGAAGGTGTGCAGTTCCGGCGTGTGGCGGTTCGCTTCGTCGGCGAGGCGCGCGGTGTCGGCGCTGCCGAGCCGCGCGCCGTAGGCGTCGAGCTGCGGCACGGCCCAGTCGGCGCCCGCGCGGGCGA
>NZ_JAAGPC010000405.1:0-1210 GCF_017104595.1 Burkholderia sp. Tr-20390
TTGCGATGGCGCCGGCGAGCGGCGCGGCGGCGAGGGCGGCAAGACGCTGCAGCACGCGGCGGCGCGGCGGGGCGGAAGAGGGATTCATCGGCGGGGTGTCCTCGGTGATCCGCGCGCAGGCGGCGCGGCTGCCGGGCAGGTTACGGAATCGGTTTCCGGCCGACAAACATCGAATCGTGCAATGCATATTCGCGCGGCGACGGCCGACCTCGCCGCGTCGCCGCCCGCGCCGCATGCGGGCGTCAGGCGGGGCTCACGCGGCCGACGGAACCGTCCGCAGGAACGCGCGCACCGCCGGCGCCTTCTCGAAGCGCCGGTGCGCGAGCGCCAGTTCCGACGTGATCGGCTTGCCGGCGATCGGCCGGTACACGACGCCCGGCAGCGACACGCAGCCGGCGAGCGCATCGGGAATCACCGCGACCCAGCCATTCACGGACACGCACGCGAGCACCGCGAGCAGGCCGCCCGGACGGGCGGCGATCAGCGGCGCGAAGCGGCCGCGGCGCGCGACGTCGAGCGTGCCGCGCTCCTGTTCGGGTACCGCGAAGCGCGCGTCGGCGAGGTCGGCCGCGCGAATGGACGACATCGACGCGTAGCGCGACCCGGCCGGCACTGCGGCGACGAACACGTCGCGCTGCAGCGTGACGACCCGCAGGCCGCCGGGCAGCGGCAGCGGCGGGCGCACGTACGCGAGGTCGAGCCGGCCCGTGTCGAGCTGGTTCGCGACGTCGTCCATCGGCACTTCGCGCAGGTTCAGCTCGATGCGCGGGTGCGCGTCACGAAACGCGCCGACGGTGCGCTGCAGCGTGCCCGAATAGACGGCGGACGACACGTAGCCGATCTCGATCCGGCCGAGTTCGCCGCGCTCGGCCAACGCAGCGAGTTCTCGGCCGCGCTGCAGGTGCTCGACCGCGGCGCGTGCCTCGGCGAGATAGGCCTCGCCGGCCGCGCTCAGCGTGACCGCGCGGCGCGACCGGTGAAAGAGGCGCACGCCGAGCACGCGCTCGGCTTCCTGGATCTGCCGCGTGAGCGCGGGCGGCGCCATGTCGAGCGCTTCGGCCGCGCGGGCGAAGTGCAGGTGCTGCGCGACGCTCAGGAACGCGCGTACGTGACGGAATTCGAGCCGGTCCATGATTGCAATTTTTGTCAATAAAACAGCATCGGCGTGTCAATGACAGGCAATACGGGCCAAGCCTAGCATACGGCTCGT
>NZ_JAAGPC010000406.1:0-233 GCF_017104595.1 Burkholderia sp. Tr-20390
GCACGCAGTAGACGACAGACACTGTGGCACAACAGAGAACATATATAGTTACAGAGGATTGTAACGTATATAGATAGTGTATGTAGTACACAATGTTAGATAGGAGATATGCACGTGTCAGTCGTACTGTTGCACACTTACAACAATGTATTAGATGCTATGCATTGCGTATTATAATATTTTAGTTTTGTCACATTCTATTTTGTTTTTTTTTTTTTTTTTTTTTTTTTTTT
>NZ_JAAGPC010000407.1:0-1139 GCF_017104595.1 Burkholderia sp. Tr-20390
TGCCTCCTTCGCGCCGAACGCACGAGCGGCGCCGCGCACGAGTGCGCGAGCACGTTCGAAATCGCCGAGCTGCGCCATCGCGATCCCGCGCAGCGCGAGCGCCGGCGCATCGTCGCGCAGCGCGACGCGGTTCAGCGCGCCGAGCGCGTCACCGGCCGCGAGCGCGCGCGCGGCCGCCGTGATCAGCGAATCCATCCGAATCCCGACACACTTGTCACTCCCTCCGGTCCGATGCCCGCCCCTAATCTAGCACCACGCACACGGCACCGGACGCCGTGCCCGGATACCCATCGGAAGGAGGAACCCGCCATGACGACTCATCTCACCGGAACCCGCGACGAATGGCTGGCCGAACGCCGCGCGCTGCTCGACGCGGAAAAGGCGCTGACGCGGCAAAGCGACGAACTCGCGCGGCGGCGCCAGGCACTGCCCTGGGTGCGCGTCGACAAGACCTACCGGTTCGACACCGAAGACGGGCAGGCAACGCTCGACGACCTGTTTCGCGGCCGTTCGCAACTGCTCGTCTATCACTTCATGTTCGGCCCCGACTATAAAGCCGGCTGCCCGTCGTGTTCGTCGATCGCCGACGGTTTCGACGGCTTTGCCGTGCATCTGGCGAACCACGACGTGACGCTCGCCGCCGTGTCGCGCGCGCCGCTCGCGAAGCTGCTCGCGTACCGGCAGCGGATGGGGTGGCACTTCCCGTGGGCGTCGTCGGTCGGCAGCGATTTCAACTTCGACTTCAACGTGTCGTTCACCGAAACGCAGCAGCGCGCCGGCGACGTCGAGTACAACTACGCGCGGGCCGGTCACGCGATGGACATGGATCCGCCGCCGGCACCCGTCGTAGAGTTCGCTGCGACGTGCGGCACGGACGCGGTCACGTATTCGCTCGACCGTCCGGGGATGAGCGCGTTCGTGCGCGAGGACGGTGCGGTTTATCACACGTATTCCACCTATGCGCGCGGCCTCGACGGGCTGTGGGGGATGTACCAGTGGCTCGATCGCGCGCCGCGCGGGCGCAACGAGACCGGCCCGTGGTGGCGCCGTCATGACGAGTACGCACGCGGCTGAGCGCGCCGGCGACGGGCGGGGGCGGGCGATGACGCGGCCTGCGGGCCCCGACGCGCGGGCCTTCG
>NZ_JAAGPC010000408.1:0-1075 GCF_017104595.1 Burkholderia sp. Tr-20390
GCGAGCGGATCGCGCGCGGGCCGGCCTTCCGCCGAGCGCGGCGCCCGCACGATCGCGCGCCACAGCCATTCGCGCGGGCTGAGCGGCTGCAGCACGCCCCACTCCTGCGCCAGCCGCAGGGACGCGACGCGCACCCAGCGGCGCACGTGATCGGGCCGGCCCGGCGGCGGCGCGTGGAAGAACAGCCGCACGATCCAGTCGACCAGCGTGCGTTGCGCCGGCAACCCGATGCCGCGTGCGAGCCAGTCGGCCGCACGATGGCCGAGCGCACGCAGGCGCAGCGCGAAGCCCGCGTTCATCGCGCCGCTCCGCGGCGACCGGCACCGCCTGCCGCCAGCCACGCATCGACCCAGTTCGCGACGCCGTTCAGGTCGTGCGACGCCTGCGAATACGGCGCGTCGTCGAAGATCCAGCTGCCGCGCGCGAGCGCTTCGGGCACGGCCGCATCGACGTGGATGCGCTGCTCGAGCATCGACGCCGGCCCCGCGACCGCGCGCAGCATGCCGAGCGCGTCGCGCTGCATGTCGCGCGCCGGATTCAGCCGGTTCACGACGATCCGCAGTTCGCCGCCGCAGGCCCGCAGCGCGCCGAGCCGCGCGGCCGTCGTCGCGCACGCGGTCGGCTCGGGCGGCACGACGACGAGCGTGAGGTCCGCGCGGCGAATCGCCTGTTCGGCCTGCGTCGACGGATAGCGCGCGGTGTCGATCAGCACGACGCCGTCGGCCGGCAGCGCAATCTCGTCGAGCGCGCGCGCGAGCCACGCGGGATCGGCCGCGAGCCGCGCATCGCACGCGACGGCGCCGGCCGCGTCGACCTGCCCGTACGGGACGAACAGCACGCCGTCGGCGTTGCGCCACGTATGGGCATGCCACGGCTCGCCGCCGGAACCCGTCATTCCCGCCGCGCGCAAGCGCAGCGCCGTCCGCAGCGCGATGCCGCTGCGCAAGGAGGGAGTCGCATGATTGCCGAAATCGTCATCGGTTTCATCGTCGGCATCGTGATCGCGGTGCCGGTGTGGATCGTCGCACAGCACCTCGGCATCGGCCGCGGTTTTCATGCGCCGCGCGGCATCGAC
>NZ_JAAGPC010000409.1:0-238 GCF_017104595.1 Burkholderia sp. Tr-20390
TAAAAAAAAAAAAAAAAAAAAATAAAAAGAAATCACTCACCTAAATATAACTTATTCATCGTACTATCTATTATCACATCAGTTTCACCTGTTACGTCACATCTCTGTGTTCATCTGTCATGACAGCCATCGCTCTTACTGTCCCATACTACATCGTCGCTCTCTCATCTCTCCTACACCATTTGTCTCTATCCTGTATATCTCACGTCACAATAGCCATCTCCTCGCTGCATCTTAT
>NZ_JAAGPC010000410.1:0-1249 GCF_017104595.1 Burkholderia sp. Tr-20390
AGCCGGGCGAGCGGGCCGTCGGGCGCGCTCATCGGGCCGGGCGCGGCATCTCGTGCGCCGCGGCGTGGGACGGATTCGTCAAGGCGGATTCTCCGTTGGGCGGCGCATGCCGCGGGGTCTGCGGAAGGCGGCACTCTAGCGCGCCGCGGGCGGGCGCGGCAAGCGCGACCGGCCGCCGCAGCTCGCGGGGCCGGATCGCGGCGGCTTGTGGATAACTCTGTGAAGAACTCCCTCCTCGATGGCCTCAAACGCCCGCCGGGTGGGCTTCGAATCGGATGAGAATCATTCAGAAAGATTTAAAAATATATAAAAATCAATGTGTTAGAGAGAATTGTCTGGATTTTTCAGCGGTTTTCACGCGTTTTAGGCCGATGATTGCCAAAGTGTGGACACCTTCCGAACGTCACGGTACGTGCGCCCGGCGCTGGACGTGGCGTGCGTGTCGGACTATCGTGTCGCCGCCAGCATTCATTCGACCGTCCATGCCTTCCGACTCCCCATTTGCCGCACCGGGCGCGACCCGCGGCGGCGACGAAGTGATTCCCGTTTCGGCGCTCAATCGCGCGATTTCGACGATGCTCGAGCGCTCGTTTCCGCTGCTGTGGATTTCGGGCGAAGTGTCGAATTTCACGCGCGCCGCGAGCGGCCACTGGTATTTCTCGATCAAGGACCAGCAGGCGCAGATGCGCTGCGTGATGTTCCGCGGCCGCGCGCAGTACGCGGAGTTCACGCCGCGCGAAGGCGACCGGATCGAGGTGCGCGCGGTCGTCACGATGTACGAGCCGCGCGGCGAAGTGCAGCTCAACGTCGAGGCCGTGCGGCGCACCGGTCAGGGGCGCCTGTACGAGGCGTTCCTGCGGCTGAAGGCGCAGCTCGAGAGCGAGGGGCTGTTCGCGCCCGAGCGCAAGCGGCCGCTGCCGGCCCATCCGCGCGCGATCGGCATCGTCACGTCGCTGCAGGCGGCGGCGCTGCGCGACGTGCTGACCACGCTCGCGCGCCGTGCGCCGCACATTCCGGTGATTGTCTATCCGGCGCCCGTGCAGGGTGCCGGTTCCGCCGAAAAGCTCGTCGCGGCCGTCGCCACCGCGAATGCGCGTCGCGAGGTCGACGTGCTGCTGGTCTGTCGTGGTGGCGGCTCGATCGAGGATCTGTGGTCGTTCAACGACGAGGCGCTGGCGCGCGCGATCGCGGCGAGCGAATTGCCGGTCGTCAGCGGCGTCGGGCACGAAACCGATTTCGATCCGAAGAT
>NZ_JAAGPC010000411.1:0-237 GCF_017104595.1 Burkholderia sp. Tr-20390
TACAGATATTTGGCATCACACGAACACGTTCACGCTGACGATATCACATATCACAGACATTTAGTCTGGGGCAAAGACCAGTATTAATTATTAGAATCACCGTATACGATACACACACAGAATATAATGATTCACGACAGCTTAGCTCGTGAATTAAGGATATACATCAGAACCATATTTATGGTTTACACTTCAAGAATAACAACATCACTGAGGTTTTTTTGTTTTTTTTTTTTT
>NZ_JAAGPC010000412.1:0-1061 GCF_017104595.1 Burkholderia sp. Tr-20390
CGTCGCCGCCGCACCGGCCAGCGCGCCTGCCGTCGAAGCCGCCACGCCCGCGCCGCAGGTTGCGACCACCGTGACGAACCCGGCCCCGTCGCCGTCGGGCTCCAGCTCTGGCATCGCGCCCGCCGGCAGCCTCGATTCGTCGGAACGCGTCGTCAACGTGCCGCCGTCGGAAGCGGCCGCCACACCGGCGACCGCGACGACACCCGCACCGAAGGCGCCGTCGGAGGCAGAGACTGCCGTCGCCGCCGTCACCGCGCCAACGGCAGAGTCGCAGCCGCGGCCGCCGAAGGCGCAGGAAACCGTGCAGGTGCGTTTCAACGTGCGGCCATGGGGCGACGTCTACGTGAACGGCGCGCGGCGCGGTGCGAGCCCGCCGCTGCGCTCCGTATCGTTGACGCCGGGCGTCTACGTGATCGAGATCCGCAACGGCACGCTGCCGCCGTTGCACCGCACCGTGGCGATCGACTTCGGCAGCAAACCGGTCAACATCGACTATGCATTCGAATGACGTCAGCCAGGCGGCGCTGGCCGCCGCCGCATATGCCACGGTGCCGCCCGGCCTGCCGGCGACCCCGCGCGCCGACCTGATCGGCCGGCTGCTCGCGGACGTCGCGCCCGATGCGCCGTGCGGTGCGAACCTCGAATACGACGCCGAGTTCCTGCAACTGCAGGAGCGCGCGACGCCGCGTGCCGAGCAGCAATACGGCGACACCGTGATCCCGGCCGAAGCGCCCGACTGGCGGGCGGTCGAGCGGCTTGCGCTGGCGCTGTCGGCGCGCACGAAGGATCTGCGCGTCATCGCCTGTCTCGCGCGAAGCTGGATCGAGCAACACGGTATTCCGGGCTACGCGGACGCGCTTGCGCTCGTCGCGAACCTGCTCGAACGCCGCTGGGACGACCTGCATCCGCGGCTCGACGCGGACGGCGAACCGGACCCGACATTGCGGATGAACGCGCTCGCCGAGATAGCTGGCGCGCACGACTGCGCGCGCGCGGCGCGCCGCCAGCCGCTGTTCGACGGCGGCCCGAGCGTGCGCGACGCGGAACGGCTGCTCGACGGC
>NZ_JAAGPC010000041.1:0-58397 GCF_017104595.1 Burkholderia sp. Tr-20390
TGCCCAGCGCCCGGGGCGCGGCTGCGTCGCGGTCGGGCCGGCCGTGCCCGCCGCGGCCGGATGCATGCCGCCCGGATTCGGCGGCACGAATCCGCCGGCGCCGGGGGAGATCGATTCGGAGGAGGAATTCATCGCGTCGCCCCGCCCTTACCCGCGTATCGCCCAGAACTCCATCGAGAGCCCAGGGAATTCGCCGGCGAAATGGAAAGCGAGACCGCCGGAGCGCGCCAGCTGCTTCCACAGGTCGCTGCCCTTGTCGATCTCGAAGTACGTATGGCCCGCGTGATACGGGATCTGCCGTGGCGCGACCGGCAACTGGCGCATCGTGATGCCCGGCAGCTGCAGCTGCACGAGATCGCGGATCCGCTCGACCGGCCCGAGCTTCGCCTGCGCGGGAAACCGTGCACGCAGGCTGTCGGCCGGCATGTCCGCGCGCACCGCGAGCACGAAGCCGGCCGTGTCGCGCAGCGCCGGGTCGGCCAGCGTCGCGACACGGATGCCGTTGCCCGCATCGCGCAGCTCGATCTGGATCGCGTTCTGCTCGAGCACCGTCGACAGCGACCGGCGCAGCTCGGTCATCAGCGCCGCGAAGCTCGTGCGCAGGTCGTCGTGCACGTAGACCGCAAGCGACTGCGGGCGCCGGCCGGCCGCCGTGAACGTGCTCAGGTCGCAGGCGAGCTTCAGCCAGTCGCAGAACAGCGCCTCCGGGTGCGTCGACACGTGCTGCTGCGCGTGCCAGGTCAGCGCGAGATAGCGGTTCACGAGCTGCAGCAGCAGGAAATCCGCGACTTCCGACACGCCGCCGCGCCCGGGCTCCGACAGCCGTGCCGCGAGCGCTTCGCTGCGTTGCGTGAGCAGCCCGTGCAGCTCGCGCGCATACGCCAGCAGCACGGTGTCGTGCTGCGCGACGAGGCGCGGCGGAATGTAGCCGTCGTCGACGAGCAACCGCGCGTCGGTGCGCCGCTCGACGATCCGTGCGACGCCGAGCGCGTGCCAGTCGCCGGTCAGCTCGGCTTCGAGCATCAGCCGCACGTTCAGGCGGCCCGTCTGCAGCAGCGCGGGGCCGAGTGCGACCGCGTTCGCGTCGGCCACTTCGTATTCGCGGACGACGTAGCGCGCGACGTCGGCGCTGCCGTTCGCGCCATTCACGCCGTTGGCGGCATGGCTGCCGCCCGCGCCCGCACCGAACGACACCTCCTCGCCGCCGCCGCGCCACAGCGGCAGCGCGAGCACGACGAGCTGGTCCTTCGCATTGGCCGGCACGTCGAGCGGCTCGGGGAGATCGTCCGGATGGGACAGGTCGAACGGCGTGCCGTCGCGCATCACGCCCGACGCGGTGCGCAGCGCGACCTTGCCGAGCGCCAGTTGCTCGCGATCGAGTTCCAGCGTGTCGAAGCCCCAGTAGAAGCCTTGCAGCGGCAGGCAGCGCAGCGCGACGTAGCGCTCCCAGTGCCGTTCGAGCTGCTGGAAATGCTGCGGCCGCAGGAACATCCCCTCGGTCCACACCACCCGCTGGCGGAGCGCCGCGACCGGCGTCGCGGACATCGTCGGTTCGGTCATGGGCGCCCCTTCGCATCGTTCAGCGCGACGCCGCCATTGCGGACGGCGATCGACAGCTTCAGCTCGCCCGGCGACGTCTGCCAGAACTTGTAGAGATTGAGCTGCTTCGCGCGCGGCAGCGGCACCGTCAGCCGCCAGCGGTTCTTGTCGAGCATCCGGTATTCGGCGACCACGCCGATCGCGCCGGCCTCGACGTTGCCGCGATAGCGCAGCGTGCGCGACTCACCCGGCCGCAGGATCACGCGGTCGGTGCCGAGCAGGTCCGCGCCGAGCACGTTTTCCGGCTTGTCCTGCAGCGAGAAGAAATCGGCGCTGTCGAACGACGACGCCGCGCGGAGCTGGAACACCTTCAGCACGATCGGCGAAGGCTTGCGGTTCATGTCAGGGTTGACGTCCGGCGCAACGTCAACCGTGATCGCATACGGCACCGCCGCGGCGTGCTCCGTCGCACCGCACCCCGGCAACAGCATCACGCATCCCCATACGATGAAACTGCTCGACCGCCATTGCATATGCCACCCTCGCCACCCAATAGCCGCGCGCCGGTTTTCGACTTCGAAACCGGATGATCTGATTGAAAAAGGGACAATTAATTGATCGGTAATTGTGTAACCTGCATATCCATCCATTGCAATCCGTGTCGGCAAATTGTTCTTGTAAAAAGCCGGGTCATATCAATCGGGGTTTTTGAAAGTCGCTTTGGCGAGATGATGGGCAATTGAATTGAGATTGGTAAATTAATGGCAAAAGTTAATCCGACCGGTGCGCCTGGGCGGCCCGGTTCTATGGCGTGGACACCTGTCGGATGGGCGCGGGACGTACGCCGGCCGGCCGCCGGGCAAGGGACGCTCGCGACGCTGGTGGTGTGCCAGGCTATTCGTTTCGCACGAACGGATGCCCCGTTTTCAGTGCATTGACGTGCGCTGACCAAACAACTGACGAATCCGAAAAACACAGCGAACTATAGGCCGTTTTTCCGGTTTCACAAGCACTGAAATTCGTAGTCGATTCTGTATTCAGGGGGAAACGGATTGTCGAAATGAAACAAAACGTAACAGCTGGTTGGGTGTCGATGATTGGCACTAGAATCCAACAGCGCTTGTGTGCCACCTTCCAATTACGCCAATCTTTAATTTCAATAATGAAAGGTCGTTCATCGCTCGTTCTTTTCCTCGGCGCATGGTTGCTGGGGGCCGGCGGGTGCAGTACGTCCCCGACACAGTCGGCTGCACGCGCGACGGTCGACAGCGCGCGCGCCGCGTACGACAGCGGCGACTACGGGCGCACGATCGCACTGCTGAGCCATGCGAAGGAGATCGACGGCGCCGACACCGACACGCAGGTGGCCGCGCACAAGCTCCTCGCGTTCAGCTATTGCGTGACGAACCGCATCACGCCGTGCCGCGCCGAGTTCTCGAAACTTCTCGACCTCAACCCGCGCTTCGACTTGTCCCCTGCCGAGAAGGGGCATCCGATCTGGGGGCCCGCGTTCGAATTCGCGCGCCGCAGGCATGCGTCGTCATCCTGAACGAACCGGTTTCCACGCGAGCGCTTCACCGAGCGACGTATGACATGCAACTGATCGTGATCGAACATGCCGGCGAGCCGGTCGAAAACGACTCCTACGACGCCGTCGTGTTTCATCCGCCCGGCGGCACCATCGGCCGGGCCAGCGACAACCATCTCGTGTTGCGCGACGACACGCGGCAGATATCGCGGCTGCAGGCGCTGCTGCAGGTCGGCGACGACGCGTGCCTGCTGAAGAACCTGAGCAGCGTCTCGACGATCGAGGTGAATCGCGAGCCGGTCGGTTATGCGCAGGAGCGCCCGCTCAATACCGGCGACATCATCCGCATCGGGCCGTACGTGCTGCGCGCCGAACGTGACGACGGCGGCCAGGGCGACGATGCGCCGGTCATCGACATGGCGACCGATACCGGCGTGCACGTCGATCCGCCGTCGCAGGCGCGAACGTCGGCGGCGCCCTCGCCCGCGTCGTCTTCGCGGATCGATACGAAAGGCGCCGGCAACCGGCTGTGGGGGCTTCTCCAGGATCGTCTCGCGCCACGCGGCAAGGCGGCAGATGCCGGCACACGGCCAGGTGGCCCTGCACGGCCGGATGCCGCGCAACCGGCGAACCGCGCGGCGCAAACCGTACCGCCCGCCCCTTCACAGCGCGACCTGCACCAGCTGTCGATCGATCCGCTCGACCTGTTCGCGCAGCCGTCGGGCGATATCGGCACATCAGGCACGACGGGCACGGCACCGCATGCCGATCGCGGCCACACGGAGCGCGAAGCGTCATCCGCGACCCAGGCCGACCATGCGCCCGAGTGGACGCAACACGTGCGGGTGCAGCCCGCTGCCGCGCGCGCGGCCGATACGCATGCGCGGCCGGCCGACGAACCGGCGCCGCACGCCGCACGCCCGCCGACGCCCGATGAACTGCTGAGCGCGTTCTTCGAAGGCGCGGGGCTCGATACGGCCGCCGAGTCGCATCAGTGGTCGGCCGAGCAGCTGTACATCGCGGGCCAGTTGCTGGCGCTGTTCGCGAACGGCACGGTCGAGCTGCTGTCGTCGCGCAGCATCCTGAAGCGCGAGGTGAAGGCGCACATGACGATGCTGCTCGATCGCGAGAACAACCCGCTGAAGCTGCTGCCGGACGGCGGCGCCGTGCTGCGGCAGATGTTCGGGCTGCCGCTGCCGGGCTTCATGTCACCGCAGAGCGCGGTGAGCGACGCATTCCAGGATCTGCATGCGCACCAGATCGGCATGGTCGCCGGCATGCGCGCCGCGTTGATGGACCTGCTGACGCGCTTTTCGCCGCAACGGCTGCGCGAGCGCGACGATGCGATGCGCTGGTACGAGAAGCGCGTGCCGGTGCTGTACAAGGCGAGGATGTGGGATCGCTACGCGGCGACCCATCGCGACACGGTGTTCGCGATCGAGGACGATTTCGCGTCGGTGTTCGGCAAGGCGTTTCTGGCGGCGTACGACGCGGAAGTGGAAAGCTATCGCGGCAGCGGCCGGCATTGAGCGTCGAACGGCACGCCCGCCGTCGGTGGCGGGCGGTGCGAGCCGGCGGCGGTGTCAGGTGCCTGTTTCATGCGAGGCCACCTTGTTTCGCCCGGTTTCCTTCGCGTGGTACAGCGCCTCGTCGGCCGCCTTGATCACCGCCTCGACCTCCCCTTCCTGCCCGGGGGCCCAGCTTGCCACGCCGATGCTCGCGGTGACGCGCCCGAATTCGCTTTCCGCATGTTCGATCGCGAGCCCGTCGATCGCCGCGCGAATCCGTTCGGCGATCTCGGTCGCGCCCGTGGCCGGCGTATCGGGCAGGATCACGACGAATTCCTCGCCGCCATAGCGGGCGGCGGTATCCGCGGGACGCCGGATGTTGTCGCCGATGCATCGCGCAACCGCCGCCAGCGCGTCGTCGCCGGCCTGGTGACCATACGTGTCGTTGAAGGCCTTGAAGCGGTCGACGTCGACGAACAGCAGCGAAAACACCGAACGGGCACGGCGGGCGCGACGCCATTCGAGGTCCAGCACTTCCCCGAACGAGCGGCGATTGTTGAGCCCGGTGAGGCCGTCGGTGCGCGCGAGCATCACCAGCTCGGATTCGGCCCGCATCCTGCGCCGCAGCTGGGTGCCCAGCAAAAAGGACAGCACGATGAACGCCGCGCCGAAGGTCGCGACCAGCGCGCCGATCGTGATCGCGCGTCGCCGCCACGCCGCGTAGATGTCCTGCTCCGCCTCGGCGACCATGATGATCAGCGGCAGGTGCGGCAGCGTCTTGAAGTAGTACAGGCGGCGCACGTGGTCGATCGTCGAGGTCTCGATGAACGAGCCTTCCGGCGCCGTCATGAAGTGGCGGAACGTCGCCGCCTTGCTGATGTCGCGGCCGATGGTGCGCACGTCGTACGGCTGGCGCATGAACATGATGCCGTCCCGGCCGACCAGCGAGATCGCGCCGTGCGAGCCGAGCGCGAGGCCGGCGAACAGCGTGTGGAAATACTCGAGATTGACCGCGATCATCACGATGCCGCCGAACGAGCCGTCCGGATTCGACACGCGGCGCGTCAGCGCCACGCTCAGCGAACCGCCCCGCAGGCGGGACGCATAGGGATCGCTGATGTAAAGCCCGGCGTTCGGATTGTCCCGGTGAACCGTAAAGTACGTGCGGTCGCCGAAATTGCCTTGTCGCGGCACGTCGTTCGCCGAATCGAGGATGATGTTGCCGGCCGCATCCAGCACGAGCATCGAGCCGAGAAATTGCGCGGTCATCGCATGATCGAACAGGACGGCGCGCCGCAGGGCCGGCGTGGCCGCCATGACGTCCTGCCGCTGAAGGCCCTGGATCACCGCCTCCAGTGACAGCCCGTACAGCTCGATATTGCGCTCGATGTCGCGCTCGGCGACGAGCGCCAGATTTCGTGACGTCTCGCGTGCGCGGTCGAGCGCGTCGTGACGGCTCTGAAACAACTGCAACACGCAGAGGCCCATCAGCGCGCACGCTATCAAGGTCCCCGCCAGCACAACGTAGTACGGCGCTGCCGACCGCGGATGCATCCGTGTCCTCTCAGGTTGGGCCGATGCGGACGCACCGGTTGTTATGGTTTCTTGTGAATAAGCTATACCAAAAAGTGTGACGTCCGGGTACGAGGGGCAGTCCGTACTTGCCAGGTTGCGGGTCACGTGAGCTGAACGGCATCGGGCGGAAGGTGCCGACGTCAATTCGCCGAGGGATGCGGCGCGTGTCGTTGTCGGTGACGGAATTGAAACAATCCGCCCGCAGTGACACGTATATTGAAATACCGAGGAGGTTGCCGTTCGAATGCACGGCGGGAGCGAGACGCTGGCAATAGACCGGGCGCCCCGCCCGGCCCGCGCCGATCGCATGCGCGACGCCAACAAGCGCCGCGCACGCGATCGATCGACGACCGTCAGACGGCCATCACCGTCACCGACTTCGTGACGAGGTACGGCTCGAGCGCTTCCGGCCCGCCTTCCGACCCGTAGCCCGAGTCCTTCACGCCGCCGAACGGCATTTCCGGCCACGGCGTCGCCGGCTGGTTGATCCACAGCATCCCGACTTCGAGGCGCTGCGTGAGCAGGTGCACGTTCGCGAACGAACGCGTGAACGCGTAGCCGGCGAGACCGAACGGCAGACGGTTCGCTTCCGCGATCGCGTCCTCGAGCTTGTCGAAACCGCGAATCGCCGCGACCGGGCCGAACGGCTCGTTGTTGAACACGTCCGCTTCGAGCGGCACGTTCGCGATCACGGTCGGCGCGAAGAAGTTGCCTTCCGAGCCGATCCGCTCGCCGCCGGTTTCGATGCTCGCGCCGACCTTGCGCGCGTTGTCGATGACCGATGCCATCGCGGTCAACCGGCGCGGGTTCGCGAGCGCGCCGAGCGTCGTGCCTTCCTCGAGGCCGTTGCCGACCTTCAGCCCTTCCGCATGCTTGACCAGCGCGCGCGTGAATTCGTCGCGGATGCTGTTGTGCACGAGGAAGCGCGTCGGCGAGATGCAGACCTGCCCCGCGTTGCGGAACTTCGCGCCGCCAGCTGCCTTCACCGCGAGCGCGACGTCGGCGTCCTCGGCGACGATCACCGGCGCGTGCCCGCCCAGCTCCATCGTCGCGCGCTTCATGTGCAGGCCCGCCATCGCGGCGAGCTGCTTGCCGACCGGCGTCGAACCCGTGAACGTGACCTTGCGGATCACCGGGTGCGGGATCAGGTACGACGAGATTTCAGCCGGATCGCCGTACACGAGGCCGATCACGCCGGCCGGCACGCCCGCGTCGACGAAGGCGCGCAGCAGCGCGGCCGGCGAGGCGGGGGTTTCTTCCGGCGCTTTCACGAGGAACGAGCAGCCGGTGGCCAGCGCGGCGCTCAGCTTGCGCACGACCTGGTTGACCGGGAAATTCCACGGCGTGAAGGCGGCGACCGGGCCGACCGGCTCCTTCACGACCGTCTGCTGTGCGCCGAGGTTGCGCGGCGGCACGATCCGGCCGTACACACGGCGGCCTTCGTCCGCGAACCATTCGATGATGTCCGCCGCCGACAGCACTTCGACGCGCGCTTCGGTGAGCGGCTTGCCCTGCTCCTGCGTCATCAGCTGCGCGATCGCGTCGGCGCGTTCACGCACCAGCGCCGCCGCCTTGCGCATCGTCGCCGCGCGCTCGTGCGCGGGCACCTTGCGCCAGGCTTCGAAGCCGCGTTGCGCGGCGGCGAGCGCCCGGTCGAGATCGGCGATGCCCGCGTGGGCCACCTTGCCGATCGGCTTGCCGGTCGCCGGGTTCACGACGTCGATCGTCTTGCCGCTCGCGGCGTCGACCCACTCGCCGTCGATCAGCAGTTGCGTATCCGTATAAGTCACGTTAGCCATCCAGACACCCCTACATTGCGTCGATAAACGCGCGCTGCCGCGAACGGCCGCGCGCCGGTTGACAGAAAAAGCCACGTCGCCGGGGCAGGCACGCACCCGGCGGCAGTGGCGGCGGGCACGCCGGCCCGCCCTCGTTCCGCATGGGGCCGCGCTCAGCGCGCGGCCGCCGTCGCCTTGCGGAGTTTCGCGACGTCCGCTGCCTGCACGGCCGGCGCGCCGTTGTTCCAGCCGGCGCGCATGAACGTCAGCACGTCGGCGATCTGCCGGTCGTTCAACTGGTTCGAGAACGCCGGCATCGGATACGCGGACGGCACGCCATCGATCACGAGCGTGTCGCTGCCGTTCAGCGTCACGTTGATCAGCGACGATGCATCGGCTTCGAGCACGTTCGGATTGCCGGCGAGCGGCGCGAGCAGCGGCGCGTAACCGCGCCCGTCCGCGCCGTGGCAATGCAGGCAGTAAGCGTTATACACCTTCGCGCCCGGATCGGCCGCCGGCCGGCCCAGCGCGGCCTGCGTCGCCTTCGGATCGTAGCTGTACGACGGCGCGCCCGTGCCGCCCGCCGCCGGCAGCGATTTCAGGTAACGCGAGATCGCCGCCAGATCGTCGTCGGTGAGCGCCTGCGTGCTGTGGTTGATCACGCTGACCATCGAGCCGAACGCGGTCGCATGGCGGTTCGCGCCGGTCTTCAGGAACTGCGCGACCTCGGCCTCGTTCCAGCGGCCGAGCCCCGTGTTGGGCTCGCCGGTCAGGTTCGACGCGAACCAGTTGTCGATCGGCGCGCCCGACAGGAACGCCGCGCCGCCTTCGTCGAGCGCCTTCTCCTGGAAGCCGACGCCGCGCGGCGTGTGGCACGACCCGCAGTGCCCGAGCCCCTGCACGAGATACGCGCCGCGGTTCCACACCACGTCCCTGGACGGCTTGTCGGCGTAAGGCGTCGTGTCGAGGAACACCTTGTTCCACAACGCGAGCGGCCAGCGCATGTTGAGCGGCCACGGGATGTCGGACGGCCGGTTCGCCTGCTTCACCGGTTCGACGCCGTGCATGAAGTACGCGTACAGCGCCTTCACGTCGTCGTCCTTCAGCTTCGCGTACGACGGGTACGGCATCGCCGGATACAGGTTGTGACCGTCCTTCGCGACGCCCTTGCGCAACGCGCTGGCGAAGTCGGCTTCGGTATAGCCGCCGATGCCCGTCTCCGGATCGGGCGTGATGTTGGTCGTATAGATCGCGCCCATCGGCGTGACCATCTTCAGGCCGCCGGCGAACGGCGTGCCGCGCGGCGCGGTGTGGCACGCGACGCAGTCGCCCGCTTTCGCGAGATACGCGCCGCGCGCGACGAGCGCGCTGTCGGCCGGCGCCGCCTGCGCGGCGTGCGCGGCTGTGCCGGCCAGCAGTGCAGACACGGCGAGCAACGACGTGCCGAGCATCTTCAGGGTGAGGTTTTGCATGGTCGTCTCCTCCCCTCAAGCCGTTTTCAGCTGGTCGCCGACCGGCAGCTTGCGCAGCCGCTTGCCGGTTGCCGCGAAGATCGCGTTCGCCACCGCCGCGGCGGTCGCGGCCGTACCCGGCTCGCCGATCCCGCCCGGCGCCTCGCCGCTTTTCACGAGATGCACCTCGATCGGCGGCGTCTCGTTGATCCGCAGCATCCGGTAGTCGGTGAAGTTGCTCTGCACGACGCGGCCCTCCTCGATCGTGATCTCGCCATACAGCGCGCCGGTAATCCCGAAGATGATGCCGCCCTGCACCTGTGCCTCGATCGTGTTCGGGTTGACGACCATGCCGCAGTCGACCGCGCACACGACACGCTTCACCAGCACTTCGCCGTTATCCACCGCGACATCGACGACGATCGAGAAGAAGCTGCCGAACGCGTGCATCACCGAGACGCCGCGCCCTTGCCCCGTCGGCAGCGCCGGGCCGCCCCAGCCGGCCGCCTTGGTCGCGACGTCGAGCACGTTGAGCGCGCGCGGCGTCTTGCCGAGCAGCGCGCGGCGGTATTGCACCGGGTCGGTCTTGGTCTGTGCGGCCAGTTCGTCGATGAAGCTCTCGACCACGAACGTGCCGCGCGTCGGGCCGACGCCGCGCCAGAACGCGGTCGGCACGTGGCGCGGCTCCTGGCGCACGTAGTCGACCAGCTGGTTCGGCAGGTCGTACGGCAGCTCGGCCGCGACCTCGACCGCATCGGGATCGACGCCGTGCTGGAACGCCGGCGGCGCGAAGCGCGCCATGATCGACGAGCCGACGATCCGGTGCTGCCACGCGACCGGCTTGCCGTTCGCATCGAGGCCGGCCGAGATCCTGTCGTAGTAGCACGGCCGGTACATGTCGTGCTGCACGTCTTCCTCGCGCGTCCAGACTACCTTCACCGGCGCGTTGACCTGTTTGCCGACCTTCACGGCCTGGCCGATCATGTCCGTCTCGAGCCGCCGGCCGAAGCCGCCGCCGAGCAGGTGGTTGTGCACGACGATCCGCTCGGGCGCGAGGCCCGTGAGCTGCTGCACGGTATCGCGCGCCCGCGTCGGCACCTGCGTGCCGACCCAGATCTCGCAACCGTCGCCGCGCACGTGCACCGTGCAGTTCACCGGCTCCATCGTCGCGTGGGCGAGCAACGGCTGTTCGTAGACGGCGTCGACGCGCGTCTTCGCATTCGCGAATGCCTTGTCGACGTCGCCGTCCTTGCGTGCGACCGCGCCCTTGCCGTTCGCCGCCGCCTGCGCGAGATCCGCGAACAGATCCTTGGTCGAGACTTTCGCGCCCGCGCCCTCGTTCCACTTCACGACCAGCGCCGACGCGCCGCGCTTCGCGGCCCACGTGTGATCGCCGACCACCGCCACCGCGTTGTCGACGCGCACGACCTGGCGCACGCCGGGGATCTTCTTCGCGGCCGTGTCGTCGACGCTCGCGACCGTGCCGCCGAACACCGGGCTGTTCACGATCACCGCGACCAGCATGCCGGGCAGGCGCACGTCGAGCCCGAACTGCGCGGTGCCGTCGACCTTCTCCGGCGAATCGAGCCGCTTCGCGGGCGTGCCGATCAGCTTGAAATCCGCCGGCTGCTTCAGCGCGACGTCCTTCGGCACCGGCAGCTTCGCCGCCGCATCGGCGAGCTGGCCGTACGACGCGCGCCGGCCGCTCGGCGGATGCTGCACTTCGCCGTTCGCGGCGCGGCAGGCTGCCGGATCGACGTTCCATTGCTTCGCGGCCGCCGCGACCAGCAGCGTGCGCGCGGTGGCGCCGGCACGGCGCAGCGGTTCCCATGCATAGCGCACCGACGTCGAGCCGCCGGTGAGCTGGCCGCCGAGCAGCGGATCGAGGAACAGCTTCTCGTTGGGCGGCGCATGGTCGAGCGTCACGCTCGACAGCGGCACTTCGAGTTCTTCCGCGATCAGCATCGGCAGCGCCGTATAGACGCCTTGCCCCATCTCGACCTTCGGCATCACCAGCGTGACCTTGCCGGCGCGGTCGATCTGCACGAACGCGTTCGGTGCGAACACGCCCGGTTGAGCCGGCTCGGCGGCGTCGCCGCCGATCACCGAACGACGCGCATCGTCACCCGCGGCCGGCATGCTGAAGCCGAGCAGCAATCCGCCGCCGGCCGCCGCGCCCAGCGACATGCCGAGCTTGAGGAACGAACGGCGCGACACGCCCGCGCCGGCCCGACCGGCTTCGATCAGTCCTCGTGACATGTCAGGCCTCCTTGGCGGCTTGCTTCACGGCCGCACGAATCCGGTTGTACGTGCCGCAGCGGCAGATGTTGCCGGCCATCGCCGCATCGATGTCGGCGTCGCTCGGGTTCGGGTTCGACGCGATCAGCGCGGTGGCGGCCATCACCTGCCCCGACTGGCAGTAACCGCACTGGACGACGTCGAGCGCGCGCCACGCCTGCTGGACCTTGTGGCCGGCCGGCGTCGCGCCGACGGCTTCGATCGTCGTGATCTTGCGGCCGGCGACCGCCGCGACCGGCAGCACGCACGAGCGCGCGGCGACGCCGTCGAGATGCACCGTGCACGCGCCGCACTGCGCGATTCCGCAGCCGAACTTCGTGCCGGTGAGACCGACGACGTCGCGCAGCACCCAGAGCAAGGGCATGTCGTCGGGGGCGTCGACCGAGCGGGTTTCGCCGTTGATGTTGAGGGTGATCATTCAGCCTCCGGGGCCGGTGTATTGGGGAAGCGGCGCGAACGATGCGCCGCGTGGTGTTGTCATCGCCGCCGCGTGCCGTGCGGCGGGTGCCGTGCGGCCCGGGTGGGCGCGAGCCGCGACGGGCGTACGGCGGCGTTACTCGGCGACGTCGATGCCCGACAGCACCTTGATGACCGGCGGCGCGGTGAACCAGTCGGCCGACTTCGCGCGGAATTCGCCGAAATGCGGGCTCGCGAGGTGCGCGTCGAAGGCGGCCTGGTCGTCGTAGATCTCGTACAGGTGCAGGTTCGGCGAGCCGTCCTGTTCGCGGAACAGGTCATAGCGCCGGTTGCCCGGCTCGGTGCGCGTCTTCGCGACCATGCTGCGCAGCTCGGCCTCGGCGGCCGCCGCGTGTTCGGGTTTCAGGAACAGGGAAGCCATCACGTGAAGCGCCATCTTGTCACTCTCCTAGTCGTCGATAGCGGAATCGAGCATGCCACAAGCCGGCGTCGCGTGACGCCAGCGTGCAGCCGTTGTGTGTCGCCGTGCCGAGGCGTCAGGCCAGTTCGTCCGGGCCCACGCGCACGACGACCTTGCCGAAGTTCTTGCCGGCCAGCAGGCCGATCAGCGCTTCCGGCGCATCGGCGAGATCGGGGACGACGTCCTCGCGCGTCTTCACCTTGCCCTGCGCGACCCATTCGCTCATGTCCTTCATGAACGTCGCATAGCCGGTGGCATAGTGATCCATGATGATGAAACCCTGCATCCGGATGTGCTTGCGCAGGATCGTGCCCATCAGTGCCGGCACGCGGTCGCGGCCGGTCGACACGGCCTTGTCGTCGTAGGCCGCGTCGTTGTAGTGCGCGATGATCCCGCACACCGGCACGCGCGCATGGTCGTTGAGCAGCGGCCACACCGCGTCGAACACGGCCCCGCCGACATTCTCGAAATAGATGTCGATGCCGTTCGGGCACGCTTCCTTCAGCTTCGCGGCGAACGCCGGATCGCGGTGGTCGACGCACACGTCGAAACCGAGCGTATCGGTCACGTACGCGCACTTGTCGGCGCCGCCCGCGACGCCGACCACGCGGCAGCCCTTCAGCTTGGCGATCTGGCCGACCACCGCGCCGACCGCACCGCTCGCCGCCGCGACCACCACGGTTTCGCCGGCCTTCGGCTCGCCGATCGTCAGCAGGCCGGTATAGGCGGTGAAGCCCGGCATGCCGAGCACGCCGAGCGCGTACGACGGATGGGCGAAGTCGCGGCCGAGCGGAATCAGGCCGCGGCCGTCGGACAACGCATAGTCCTGCCAGCCGGCGCCTGCGACCACCAGGTCGCCTTCGCGGAACGCCGGCAGGTTCGACGAGACGACCTGGCTGACGGTGCCGCCGACCATCGGCTGGCCGAGTTCGGCCGGCGGCGCATAGGACGGTGCGTCGCTCATCCGGCCGCGCATGTACGGGTCGAGCGACAACCAGACCGTGCGCAGCAGCACCTGGCCGGCGCCGGGCGTCGGCACGTCACCGGATTCGGTGCGGAAGTTGTCCGGCGTTGGCGCGCCGACCGGGCGCGAATTCAGGATGATCTGGCGATTAGCGGTCTTGCTTTGTGGCATGTGAGCCTCCGTCAACAGGAATGGACGTGCTTCGTGGGCACGATCGGATCAGGGATGGACCAGCGGGAGACGCACGCGGGCGGCTGCATCGGCGCTCAGGCCGGCGCGGCTGCGTGCATGCGGTTGAATCAATCGGGACAGCGTAACGCGGTGTGACACGTTCGTCATGCGTGGTTGAGTAGACCAGTCGTCTAGAATCGGGGTAAAAACAAGGCGCGCCGATGCGCGCCCGGGTTACGACTGCCCGTCGCCCGGCTCGAGCGGCGGCAGGTTCAGCATGCGCCGCGTTTCGACCATCGCTCGTTCGAGCGGCTTGCGATTGCGGTGAATCTTTTCCAGCAGCGTCGCGCCCAGCCACAGCTCGTACAGGATCGCGGCCGTATGCGACGGATCGGCGACCCCGCTCAGCGAACCGTCGGCCAGCCCGGCCTCGATGCCGCCCGCGAGCCGCTCGATGATCTGGCTCGTGCCGTTGCGCAGCACCGCGCGCATCGCTTCCGACAGGTCCGACACTTCCGCGCCGAGCTTCACCGCGAGGCACTTGCCTTCCGGATCGTCCGCGCACTGCGTGTGCAGCCAGTTGCGCCAGTACGTCATCAGGCGCTCGGCGCCCGTGCCGGCCTGATGCTTGAACAGGTTGTCGAGGTGCGCGAGATAGCCGTCGAAATACGACTCGAGCAGCGCTTCGCCGAATGCCTCTTTCGAGCCGAAGTAATGGTAGAACGAGCCCTTCGGGATGCCCGCCGCAGCGAGAATCTCGTTCAGGCCGACCGCCGAAAACCCCTTGTGGAGCATGATCGGCTTGGCGATATTCAGGATGTGCTGGCGGACTTCCGCGCCCGAAGATGCATTCATGATGGCGTATGTTAGCAACGATTAGACCGGTCGTCTAGTAACGTCGAACCGGCATGTTGAGCGGCACTTTACCCGATCCCCGCCCGGCGCCCAAACGTTGCGCCTGCATACCTCCCCCTTCCCGCTCCGCCGAGCGTGCGGCGTCACACGCCCGACTCGGTTTCGTCGCAGGCGTTTCATCGATCTCCCGCATAAATACGCGCGGCGCATGTGCCGGTGATCGACCCGTTTCGGCCGGCATTGCACACGTGTGCAATGCGCCGGACCGTCGTTGTCGCCTCCCGAACCCGTGACCAGGAACGCCCATGACCGCTTCGAAACCCGAACGCCCGTCCGCGCCGAACCGCCGGCGCTTCATCCAGCGCGGCGCCGCGCTGACCCTGTCGCCGCTCGTCGGCTCGCTGGCTGCCTGCGGCGGCGACGGCAACCCGACGTCCGCGTCGTCGTTCGCCGCCGCCGGCGCCGCGGATGCATCCGCACGCAGCTACGGCATCGCCGACCGCTCGATCACGATCAACGTCGTCAATGCGATCCCGTCGACGACGCTCGCGTACGGCAACGCGGCGAGCCAGAGCGGCTCGCTGCCGCAGGCGTCGCAAGCGCAGGTCGCCACCGGGCAATCGACCGCCGTCAGTGCGTCGAACAGCTGGGGCGACTGCACGGGATCGTTCAGCCTTGCCGGCGGCGACGCATCGTTTGCCATTTCGTACACGCATCCGTTCGGGTCGCAGCCGACCACCGTCAGCGTCACGCCGTCGGCCGGCTACGTGTCGGGTGCCGACGCCGCCACGTTTCCCGGTCACGACTCGGTCGCGAATCTCACGCTGTATCGCGGCGTCCCGACCGCGAATGGCGCGTGGGTCGTCCCGCTCGCGCAGCTCGCGACGCCGCCGGCCAACAACTGCCAGGATTTCGCGAACAGCATGTTCGGCAGCAACGTGCGCACGGCCGCGGCCATCCAGTCCGCGTACCAAGGCACCGGCCCGCTCGGCTACGTGCCGCCCGCCGACTTCACCGGCGGCCAGCTGGCGGCCTTCGTCGCGCAATGGGTGCAGCGCTGGCAGAGCGGCGCGGCCTATGGCGTGCTGCCCGCTGCCGATGCGCAACTCGTCGACGCGCTGAAACAGTACGTATCCGGCGCGTCGAACGCCGGCCCGCTGACGATGTGGGTGCCGCAGATCGCGTGGCAGGCCGGCTCCGATCCGGCGGTGTTCGCGCTGACGGGCTATCGCGCGTTTCCGTTCGTCGATGCGCAGGGCAACTGGAATACGAGCACGCTGTCCGCGTTCCTGACGCTGCTGGCGGCCGGCTCGCATATCGTCGCGATCAGCGCGACGAGCGACCTGCCGGCGGGCGTCACGATGCAGGCGTTCGACAGCTTCATGGGCGCGAGCGGGCTGACGACGTCGACGGATATCGGCAACTCGCACTACGCGTCGGTGTTGAACACGACGGGCCGCTATTACCTGAGCGTCGGCAGTGATTTCGCGCCGGCGAACTGCGGGCTGATCCTGTCGTTCCTGTACGGGCGCACGGTGAACAACCTGCTCGCGGGCGCCGGCACGTACAACACGTTCATCCAGCTCGAAGGCTGGCAGGCCGGCGGTTCGCGGCACAACGCCGACTATGCGACGTATCAGCAGACGCTGTGGAACATCTCGACGTACGGCGCGTCCGCGTATAGCGAGAAGCGCGCGACGTCGATCTTCCTCGCGCCCGCCGGGTGGACGCCGCAGGTCTATCAGACGACACGGATGATGCCGTACGTCGGCGCCTATGCGCAGTCGAATGGGTCGCCGCAGGGCTGGCTCAATACGTCGCTCGTCACGATTCCGGCGGATGCGCCGGCGTTGCCGTCGCGGTATGTGTCGAGTTGATCGGTATCGGTGGATGGGTGGGCGATCGGGGGTGTGAGGGGCTCGGTCGCTTGCCTGGCCGCTTCCGGCTTCCGGCTTCAGGCTTCAGGCTCCGGGCTTCCGGCGTGCGTCGCCTTGGGCTGACGCACGCTTGCGGTTTCTACTTCAACGAGGCGGCGCTTCGTCCGCGCGCTTTCGCGTGCGCGCCCTCCGCTCGTCCCGTTGTGCGGCTGGCGCAGCCTTGGCGCCACGCAGCGCCGACCGGCGCGAGAGCGCCGTCATTTCTCGCCGCAGCGCATCGAGTTCCTTGCTCCGTGCCGCATCGGTCGCCAGCGCGCCGTCGAGCTGCCCTTGAAGCACGCCGCATCGATGCAGCGCATCGCCGAGCTGCGCCTGCAGTGCGGCCATTTCCTTGCGCTGCTGCGCATCGCGCTGCTCCATGCGCAATGCCGCTGCCTCGAGTTCCTTCTGCAGCCGCGCGGTCGCGAGCCGCTCGCGATCGATCTCCTGAAGCGCCCGCTTCTCCGACGCGCGCAAGCGTTCCTCGGCCCGGCCGGCGTCGTCGCGCAGCCGGTCGAGCTGGGTGGTGAAATCCGCGCGCGCCTGCGCAAGTGCGCGGTCGCCCTCCGCGTTGTCGGCCGTGAGGCGTTCGATATCCGCTTGCAGCGCTTGCCGCGATGCGTCGTCCGCCGCCCTCGCCTGTTCCAGTTCCTGAATGCGCACCTGCGCGGCCAGCAGCGCGGCCGTGCGTTGCTCCAGCGCGGCTTCGGTGCGGGCCAGTTCGGCCTGCATTGCTGCCACTTCCGCCTTCGCCGCTACCCGCTCGGCCTCGACCTCCGCGCGCAATGCGTCGAGCGCGCCGGCCGCGTCGGCGCTCGACCGATTCCATAGCGCCGCCACCAGTTCGCCAGCGGCCGCCTGCAGATCGGCCGGCAGATCGGGATGCTCGATGCGCACGCGACTCTTTTCCCGCAGCTCTGCCCAGAACTCGCCGAGGACGGCCGTCGGCGTGCTCATGCTGCCCTTGCGGACGAGCTGGTACAGGCGGTTCGCGGTGGGCGTGATGCCGAAGCGGAAGAACAGCAGCGCGCAGGCTTCGCGATACAACTCGCGGGTTTTCGGGAAATCGGCCTTCAGGCGCTCGATTTCGGCGGTCAGGCGGGATTCGTCGGCAGCGAGATCGGACATGGCGGGTTGGCTTGGTGATTTCGTAAATAATATAACGTAAACCGTTAAATATTCAATTCATCACGCCTTTTAATTTGACATTATTTCTATAATGTCGAGATGGTCGAACTCGGCATCGAGCACAAAGTTGCCGAGTACAACACGTCGCCCCGATTCCCTCCCAGCCCGCCCGCACACCCAAACGCCACTGCAATCAGCGCGAAAAAACCATCAACACGCGCGATCGAAAGCCGATCGCCGGCCGCGACGTGCGCATCGTCATGCGCCCTTCTCCCCGATGACGTACCCCGCCCCTCAATCTCCTACGCAAAGCCCCCGTTGACAGTATGCATATGCATAGATACCGTTCCCTCACAGAGCGGCACGTGATCCGGTCATCGGAAGCGGCCGCATTGCACCGCGCCGGCGCTCCTGTAGGCGTCACGGCGCAATCGAACCGGCGACGCGAATGGCGCGGCGCGCCCTCGTTCGCCACCGACTCGTCCGCGCAACTTGCAACGCGATCCAGGAACGCATCATGAGCACACGCGAAGTCGTCATCTGCCACCCCGTCCGGACACCGATCGGTACGTTCAACGGATCCCTGAAGGACACCCCGGCCACCGAGCTCGGCGCGATCGCCATCCGCGAAACCTTGCGGCGCAGCGGCCTCGACGGCGCGGCGATCGACACGGTCGTGCTGGGCAACGTGATCCAGGCCGGCAACAAGATGAATCCCGCTCGGCAGGCCGCCATCGGCGCGGGCCTGCCGGTCAAGGTGCCGGCGCTCACGGTCAACCGCGTCTGCGGCTCCGGCGCGCAGGCGGTCGTCAACGCCGCGCAGGAGATCCTGCTGGGCTACGCGGATGCGGCGATTGCCGGCGGCATGGAAAGCATGGAGCGTGCGCCGTACCTGCTCGACGGCGCACGCTCGGGTTACCGGATGGGCGACGCGCCGATCCGCGACAGCATGCTGCGCGACGGCCTCGTCGATGCGTTTTCCGACCAGCATTCGGGTTGGCATACCGAGGATCTCGCGAGCCAGCTCGACATCTCGCGCGATCGCCAGGATCGCTGGGCGCTCCGCTCGCAGCAGCGCTTTTCCACCGCGCTGGCGGACGGCAAGTTCGACGCCGAGCTCGTGCCGGTCGACGTCCTGCAGCGCAAGACGCGCGTCGCGTTTGCGCGCGACGAGACACCGCGCCCCGACACGACGCTCGAAGCGCTCGCGAAGCTGAAGCCCGCGTTCCGCCCGGACGGCACGATCACCGCGGGCAATGCACCCGGCCTGAACAGCGGCGCGGCGGCGATGCTGGTGGCGGATCGCGCATTCGCCGACGCGCACGGGATTGCGCCGAGCGCGCGGCTGGTTGCATTCGGCGTCGCTGCCGTCGAACCCGGCATGTTCGGGCTCGGCCCCGTGCCGGCCGTCAGGATCGCGCTGCAGCGGGCGGGCTGGACGCTGGCCGACGTCGAGCGCTTCGAGATCAACGAAGCGTTTGCGGTCGTGCCGATCGCGGTGGCGGGCCAGCTCGGCATCGCCGAGGAGATCGTCAACGTCGAAGGCGGCGCGATTGCGCACGGCCATGCGATCGGCGCGACGGGCGCGGTGCTGACGACCCGCCTGATCCATTCGATGCGGCGCGACGGCATCAAGCGCGGCGTCGTCACGCTGTGCATAGGCGGCGGCCAGGGCATCGCGCTGGCGATCGAGGCGCTTTGAGTCGACGCTGACGCCGGCGCATCGGCGCATCGGCGATTCGGCGATTCGGACGAAAGGGAAACGCCGCGGGCGATGCGGCTCGCGGCGCGGGCTTCCCGAGTCACGGTGCAGCCAGTCACCTTCTCGGCCGCACCGCGCCAAGTCGGCGGGCGGCCCGGAGGCTTCCGTACGCATCGCGCACGGATTCGGCGATTGCCCCCGTGTCACCGATCTGCCACCGTCGACCGGTAGCGTTCGGGGCTGACCCACGCTTTCGACAGACGAATCCGCCATGCAGCGCACGTCGCGCGCCACGCCCCATGTTTATGCGGCCACGTCCCGCGCCCTCGCCGTCAGCCTCGCGATCAACCTGCTGCTGCTCGCCGTCGAGACGGCCGCGGCGTGGTCCGCGCATTCGTCGGGGCTGCTCGCGGACGCCGCCCACGCGGCGATCGATCTCGCCGCCGATGCGCTGATTCTCGTCGCGTGCCGGCTCGACGCACGCCTGCCGCCGGAGCGGCGCCCGACCTATGAACCGCTCGCGCTCGCGGGCCTCGGCGCGTTGCTCGTCGTAACCGGCGCGCAGATGATCTGGCATGCAACGAACCGGTTCGCGACACCGCCCGTCGTGCAGCCTGGCGCGACGACGCTCGCGCTCGTCGCCGTCACGCTCGCCGGCAAGGCCGGGCTGTCGCACTGGATGCTGCGCAAGGCGCGCGAGACGGGCTCCGCGCTGCTCGAGGCGAGCGGCTGGCATGTGCGGACCGATGCGCTGTCGTCTCTGCTGGCGGCGCTCGCGATGAGCGCGGCACTGGTTGGCTCCGGTCGTCTCGACGATCTGGCCGCGCTGGCGATCGGCGCACTCGTGATCCGCACGGGTGTGGGTTTCATCCGGCGCGGCTGTGCGCAGTGGCCGGCGCTGTCGGCATGGGCCGATCGGTCGACGCGCGGCTCGTGAACGCAGCGGGCAGCGCCCCGCATCGCGAGCGGCACAGTAGCCGCTATCTGCGGCGATGAATGAAGAAGAGGCTCGCGCGGTGCGAGCCTCTTTTGCATGAGGTCGCCGCCATCATCGTGCAATACGCGACGCGTTGACCGAAGTCGATGTATCGCCAGACGAATGCGGCCGGTTCCGATGGATCGACCTTGATGGTCGCTTACCCGAGCGGCACGACACTCCCGAGCAGAATCCGCACGAGCGTCGCCTGGCGCGTGACACCTGTCTTCGAGAAGATCGCGCGCAAATGGGTGCGCGCCGTGTTCTTGCTGATCCCCGATTCCTCCGCGGCTTCCTCGAGCGTCAGCCCGTTCGTCAGCAGCAGCGCGAGCGACGTCTCGGCGGGCGTCAGGTCGAACAGCTTGCGGATGATCTCCTGCGCGCCCTGCGGCTTGCGGTCGGGGTCGCGCAGGAACAGCGTGACGGCCGGCCGCCGCTTGTTGTCCTCCGACCAGTCGGACAGCAGCACCGTGCGCACCAGCAGCCCGAGGCGCGGCTTGTCGAAGCTGCGCGTGATCGGCATCGCCTCGACGGTCGCCGCGGCCGTGCCGTGGTGCCCCATCACCGCATGGCGGATCAGCCGTTTCAGCGTGCGGTTCTCCTGCGCATCGGTCGCCTCGATCGTGCCGCGCGCAATCGTCAGACCGTTGTTCTGCTTGAGGATCTCGTCGGCCACGCTGTTCAGGTCGATGATCGTGCCGTTCTCGTCGAGCGTGATCGTGCCGATCTGCATCCGGTTGATCGCATTCGCATAGATCGAGCGTTCGACCTCGGCCGTGTCGAGCCGCGAATGCAATTCCACCGCGCGTTTCAGGTGCGGCAGCAGCAGCGCGCAGATCGCCTTGTCGCGCGCCGAAAACTGCTTCGACGCATGGTTGCGGCACACGCGGAAGCGGCACTCGACGCCCGACGCCGTGCGCAGGTCGGCGCCGAGGATATAGCGCACGTCCTGCGGCTTCAGGAACTGCTTGTACAGCTCGCTCGACAGCCAGCCCGTGTCGCCGAACACGTCGTCGACCGTGACCACGCGGTCGGCCGGCAGGCCCACGAACGGGTCGAGCGAATAGTAGTAGTTGTTGTACGACGCCTCGCCGTCGCCCGGCACCACCGGGCCGAATTCCGACGCGTGCACGGACAGCGGCGCGCGGCGGTCGCTGGCGGCCGCGCGCAGGATCAGCGTCACGTAGTTCGCCTGCAGCCAGCGGCGGACCAGTTCGAGCGCGCCGGCCCACGGCGGCGTCTCCAGCGGCCCCTGGTAGATGCGCGCCATCAGTTCGCTGAAATCCGCGACGCCGATGTCGGCTTCGTCACTGGTTGCCTGGCTCTCTTGCGGAGCCCATCTCGTCTCCATCAGCACGCTCCATCCTCCATACGACATGTTTCCGGCGCGACTCAACCGCGCCGCCATGATTAAGACGCGTCTAAATTCCGGCGTCATCGGGAGATTCACTGAATGGTGAGAATTGGCCATCCGTGCGAACGAACCATCGTCCGATCGGATGATGTGGCGCCCTGCCTGCTGCGCTGGAATGCCCGTCAGGCCGTGCCGGCAAGCGTCCGGCGCGGACTCAGGGAAAACCGCGACACGGGTTTACCTGATTCAAAACGCATCCGATTCAGACAGGAGTCCCCATGCCGCTCGACCCACAGGCGCAGGCGCTGCTCGCCGCGTTTGCCCAGGCACCCGCGATCGATTTCGCGCAGCTGACCGTTCCCGCATATCGCGCGAGCCTTGCCGCCGGCGGCGCGTTCGCCCCGGGCGATGCCGTCGCCGCCGAGGAGGACTGGCGGATTCCGCTGTCGGACCGTCAGTTGTCCGCACGGCTGTATCGGCCCGCCGCCGACGGGCCGTTGCCGCTGACCGTGTTCTTCCACGGCGGCGGCTTCGTGTCGTGCGGGATCGACACGCATGCGAACCTGTGCCGCAGCCTCGCCACCCGGGCGCGCACGCTCGTGCTGTCGGTCGACTACCGGCTTGCGCCCGAGGCACGCTTCCCGGCGGCCGCGCACGACGCATGCGACGCGGTGCGCTGGGCTGCTGCCAGCGCGCGCGATCTCGGCGCGCGCGCCGGGGCGATCGCCTTGGCCGGCGACAGCGCCGGCGGCAATCTCGCGGCCGTCGCCGCGCTACAGTTGCGCGGCTCGGGCGTCGCGATCGCGCACCAGTTGCTGCTGTATCCGGTCGTCGATTGCGCGACCGAGCATCCGTCGTACGAAACGCTCGGCAACGGCTATTTCCTGACGGCGGACGCGATGCGCTGGTTCAAGCAGCACTATTTCGACGACGGCGCCGATCGCGCGTCGCCGCTCGCGAGCCCGCTCGCCGCGCCGGACGTCGCGGGCGTGGCGCCGGCGACGATCGTCAGCGCCGAATTCGATCCGCTGCGCGACGAGGCCGAAGCCTATGCGCTGCGCCTCGCGCAGGCCGGCACGCCGGTGACGCTCGTGCGCTGGCCGGGCCAGCTTCATGGTTTCGCGAGCATGCTCGGCGCGATCGATGCAGCCGACCGCGTGCTGACCTTCGGCGCCGACGCGCTGCGCCGCGCGTTCGATTTGACGGAGGCACGATGACGCTCGCCGGCACGCTGGAGATCGTCGACGAACTGCGGGCGGGCCGCATGGTCCTGCTCGTCGACGAAGAGGATCGCGAGAACGAAGGCGATCTCGTGATCGCGGCCGATCACGTGACGCCCGACGCGATCAATTTCATGGCGCGCTTCGGGCGCGGGCTGATCTGCCTCACGCTCACCGCCGAGCGCTGCGAGCAGTTGAAGCTGCCGCCGATGGCCGATCACAACGGCACGCCGTTCGGCACCGCGTTCACCGTCAGCATCGAGGCGGCCGAAGGCGTGACGACCGGCATTTCGGCGGCCGATCGCGCACACACGATCCGTGCCGCGGTGCGGGCCGGCGCCCGCCCGGACGACCTCGTGCAGCCCGGCCACGTGTTCCCGATCGCCGCGCGCCCCGGCGGCGTGCTCGTGCGTGCGGGGCACACCGAGGCCGGCTGCGATCTTGCGGCGCTCGCGGGGCTCACGCCCGCGTCGGTGATCTGCGAGGTGATGAACGACGACGGCACGATGGCGCGGCTGCCCGAGCTGAAGGCGTTTGCCGCGCAGCATGGGCTGAAGATCGGCACGATCGCCGACCTGATCCATTACCGACGCGAACACGAGTCGCTCGTCGAACGCGTCGGCGAGCGGCCGCTGCATACGCCCTGGGGACGATTCCGCGCGATCGAGTATCGCGATACGGTGCACGGCGCGCCGCATCTCGCGCTCGTGCGCGGCGAGCCCGATCCGTCGACGCCGGTGCTGACGCGCGTGCACGAATGCCATTCGCTGCTCGACCTGCTCGATGCGGAGCCGTCCGCGCATTCGTGGCCGCTGCACGCCGCGCTGCAACGAATCGACGCGGCCGGCTGCGGGGTCGCGGTGCTGCTCGACTGCGACATGCGCGGCGACGCGATGCGAATGCCGACCGGCCATGCGCGCCGCGACGGACGCGTGACGGGGATCGGCTCGCAGATCCTGCGCGAGCTCGGCGTGCGGCGGCTGAACGTGCTGTCGAGCCCGTTCCGGCTGCCGGCGCTGTCGGGTCACGACCTCGAGATCATGGCGTTCATTCCGCTCGGCGACGACGATCCGGAAAGCGCGCGGAGCGTGCAGGCGAATTCGCTGCGGGTGGCGTGAGACATTGACGCGGGATGGCGGGTCGGCTTTACGCCTGACAGGCTATCGCTTGTTTTTGGCGGATACAGTCTTTGGTTTGTATTTTGATAATACATGCTATAGGCTGTATTTTTCGATTACAAACGATCGCCTGTCATCCTGCGGAGCGCCCGATGTCCTTTCCTGTCCAGACCCTGACCCAACTGCGGCCGATACTCGTCGGCTTCCGGAAAGCCGCTGGCCTCACGCAGGCGCAATTGGCCGCCCGTCTGGGCGTCACGCAACAATCCTACGCGCAGCTCGAGGCCAACCCGTCGGCGGTCAGCATCGAGCGGCTCTTCAAAGTGCTGAACGCGCTCGGCGTTCACATGACACTCGCACTGGGCAAGCAGGACGTGTCGGCGGCATCGGCCGATCCCGTGCCTGTGCCCGATGCCACACCGGCGGTTCGGAAACCGGCTTCGAGCAAACGCAAGCAGGAAACGTCCCGCGCCACCACGCCCGCCAAAAATCCAGCCAAACCCGCAACCGGCGCCAAGCGCAAGCGGCCCACTGACGCAGCACCCGGCAAGCCCAGGGTTGCGAAGCGGGAGGACTGGTGACGATGGCCACGCGTGTCCGCCACGACCGGCTCGACCTGTGGATGAATGGCATTCCGGTCGGCTACTGGGAAGTCCGGCGCGGCGTCGAGCGCCTTGTCTACCTGCCTGAATGGCTCGACGATCCACAGGGGCGGCCGCTGTCGCTGTCGTTGCCCTTCACGCCCGGCAACCAGCCGCACCAGGGCACGATCGTCGCCGATTACTTCGACAACCTGCTGCCGGACAGCGAGCCGATCCGCCGTCGCATCGCGCAGCGTTACGGGCTCCGCTCGACGGCGCCGTTCGAACTGCTCGCGTCGATCGGCCGCGATTGCGTCGGCGCGATTCAGATGCTGCCGGCCGGTGAGACGCCTGTCGATCTCGAGGCGATCGACGGCATGACGCTTGACGACGCGGCCGTCGCCGACGTGCTGCGCCACGCGACCGCCACGCCGCTGCCCGGCCGCGCGGAGCTGGAAGGCGACCTGAGCCTGTCGATTGCCGGCGCGCAGGAAAAGACCGCGTTGCTGCGTCACGGAAACCGCTGGCTGCGACCATTGGGCAGCACGCCGACGACGCACATTTTCAAGCTGCCGCTCGGACGTGTCGGGAACATGCAGGCCGACATGCGGACGTCCGTCGAAAACGAATGGCTGTGCTCGACGCTCGTCGCCGCGTACGGCCTGCCGGTCGCACCGTGCGAGATCGGCCGGTTCGATGACCAGAAAGCGCTGATCGTCGAGCGCTTCGACCGGCGTCCATCGCGCGACCGCACGTGGATCCTGCGATTGCCGCAGGAGGACATGTGCCAGGCGACCGGCACGCCCGCAGGCGCGAAATACGAATCCGACGGCGGCCCCGGCATCGAGACGATCATGGGCATCCTCGCGAATTCGGCCGACGCTGCGCGCGACCGGATGAATTTTTTCGTCACGCAGCTCGTGTTCTGGGTGCTGGCGGCGATCGACGGCCACGCGAAGAACTTCAGCATCGCGCATTTGCCCGGCAACACCTACCGCAGCACGCCGCTGTACGACGTGCTGTCCGCGCATCCGATCATCGGCACGCGCCGCAACCAGCTTCCGCCGCGCCGCGCGCGGCTCGCGATGGCCGTGTGCGGGAATAACCTGCACTACGTGATCGGCGAGATCCAGCCGCGCCACTGGATCGCGCAGGGCCGGCGTGTCGGCCTGACCGAAGATGACGTGCACGCCGCGATGGCAGCCGTCGTCGCGCGCACGGAACCCGCGATCGCCGAGGCCGCAGCGCAGATCTCGGCGGAGTTTCCGGCGGACGTGGCGGATGCAATCTTCGAGGGCATGCGACGGCAGGCCCGCAAGCTGGGCGCGCCCGGGTAGCCTCGGCCGTCGCGCGCGGCGACACGCTACGCTCCGGCGGCGAAGCGCCGGCAATGCTCCAGATACCCCGCTTCATGGCTGCTCACGAGCTGGACGATGCTGTTCCACAGCCACATCGGTGCATCGATCGTCTTCGCGCGGGTGCGGCCGAGTTCGGTGCGCCACGCCATGCGTGTCGGCTTGTCCATCTGGCGCGCGTGGGCCGCGCCGACCACCGCACCGAGATAGCGCGCGACGTCACGCGCATCGTCCTCGGCGAGCAGATCGATGTCGAGCTTCAGGTCCTGCGGCAGCAGTTCGCGGATCACGACCGCGCGATCGAGCAGGCGCGCGGCCCGCATCCGCTCGCCGAGGGCCGGCGACAGATGCCGTGCGCCTTCCACGACGCGCTCGGCGTTGTCGCGCGGCATCGTGGCCGTTTCGTCGCGCGGTGCAGCGGCCGTCACGCCCTCCTTGATGTCCATCAGACACAGGTCGTCGCCGTCGCTCACGTCGCCGTCGATGTCGAGCAGCACCACGTAGCGTAGCCGTCCAAGCGAACTGCAGCCCTTCACCCAGTACGCCGCGTCGAGCACGTCGACCTTGCCTCCGTCCTTGCGACCCTTGAGGCTCGTCGCGAGTGTCGCGATCGCCTCGTCGCTGAACAGCGTGCCGATCGCACGGGATTCCTTCGCACTCAGCGGCCAGAAGCGACGGCCAAGCGGAATCGTCGGCGCGAGCCCTTCGATCCGTTCGACCGCGAGTTGCCGCCACGAGCGGCGCATGGCCTGCTTCATCACGAGGTGCACGGGTTCGGGGCGTTCGGGCAGCTTCGCGTGGCGGCTGCCGAATGCCGACGCATAACCCGCCGTCATCGCCTCCATCATGTGCACGATCGTCAGGCCCGCCAGTGCGGACCCGCGCGCGGCCGTCGCCAGCGACAGCCCGAGGCGGATCAGGTCGTGAACGGGATTGCCGACGACCGTCTGGTCGAGATCCCGGATCTGCACGTCGACCTTCCCTTCGCTGTTCGCGACCGGGCCGAGATTGCCGGTATGGCAGTCGCCACAGATCCAGATCGACGGCCCGTGCGGCAGTGCGCTGCCGTTGGTTTCGACGAGCCATTCGTAGAAACGCGCCGTATTGCCGCGCACGTACGCGTGAGGTGAGCGCGCCATCTTCCGGCGGCGCTGTTCGGTCAGGATCGCCTGGCGCCCGGCGGGTTTCGGCATGCGCTTCTGCTTTTGTTTCGGCTTCGGCTGTGACTGGTTGCTCATTCGGTTCTCCGGATGTTCCTGTCGTGTGCGGCATGCGGCTTCGTCACGATGCCATTGATCGATGCCTTTCTGCAAACCGGCAGCGTCGCCAATGTCCGCCCCCCGGCCTGCCGTCTCATGCTTCATTCGGCCGGATCGGGGCCATCCACCTGGACGATGCGCGCCGGTGCGGGTTGCGCACAATGACCGTCGAACCCATTCCCGACGTCTCCCCGACATGGAACTCACCGAACCGTCCCCCGCGTTCAGCCCGCTGCAGATCGGCCCGCTGACGTTGCGCAACCGCCTGATCAAGTCCGCCACCAACGAGGGCATGACGCCGAACGGCGTGCCGTCGCGCGCGCTCGTCCGTTTTCACGAACGCATCGCCGAAGGCGGCGCCGCGCTGACGACCGTCGCGTACTGCGCGATCAGCGACGACGGCCGCACGTTCGTCGACCAGGCGCGGCTCGACGCGCCGACGGTCCGCCAGTTCCGCGCGCTGACCGACGCCGTCCATCGCCACGGCGCCGCCGCATCCGCGCAGATCACGCACGGCGGCTGCTTCACGTTCCTGCCGTCGCTGTCGACCAAGCGGCCATTGAGCGCGTCGGGCGGCTTCAACAAGGTCGGCGTGATGAGCGGCCGCTTCCTGAAGCAGGCGATGACGCACGACCAGATGTCGACCATCGCCGACGAGTTCGCGCAGGCCGCACGCCGTGCGCGCGACGCCGGCTTCGACGCAGTCGAGATCCACATGGGGCACGGCTATCTGCTCAGCCAGTTCCTGTCGCCGCTGTACAACCGCCGCCGCGATGCGTATGGCGGCGACGCGGTGCGGCGTGCCGCGTTCCCGGTCGAGGTGCTGCGCCGCGTGCTCGATGCGGTGGGCCGCGACCTCGCCGTCGTCTGCAAGATCGGCGTGACCGAAGGCGTGCGCGGCGGCGGAACCGCCGACGACGCTTGCGAAGTCGCGCGGCGGCTCGAAGCCGAAGGCGCGCACCTGCTCGTGCTCAGCGGCGGGATGAACGTCGAATCGGTGTGGCAGCTGTTCGGCAGCCCGTTGCCCGGCGATGCGCGCGCGAATGCCGACAACGCGATCGTGCGCGCGGCAATGGCGCTGCAGAAGCTCACCGAGCCGAAGATGGGCGCGTTTCGGGAAATGTATTTCCTCGAACACTCGAGGAAGGTGCGCGCGGCCGTCAGGATGCCGCTTGCTTACCTCGGCGGCGTGCGTTCGCGCGAGAACGTCGAGCGGGCGATGCGCGAAGGGTTCGACGCGGTGGCACTCGCACGCGCGCTCGTGTTCGAGCCGGATTTCGTCAACGGGCTGCGCGACGGCCGGCTCGCGCAGTCGGGTTGCACGTCGTGCAACCGCTGTGTCGTGTCGATGTACACGCCGGGCGGCACCGCGTGCGTGCTGCGCGAGCCGAACGACCCCGCGCCGAACCGCGTGCCGGCCGCCGGCATCTGAGGTTTGACGTGGAGCGCGTGATGCCCGACACGCGATGCCTGATGCGGGCGCCGCGGCCGCTCAGCCGGCGTCGCGTGCGCGGGCGAGCGCCGCGAGGTTCCCTTCGCCGAACCCGTGGTGCCCCTTGCGCTGCACGATTTCGAAGAAGATCTCGCCGGGCCGGCGCTTGACGAAGGTCTGGAAGAACAGGCGCGGCACGCCGTCGCTGCCGATCTCGCCGTCGACCAGCACCGCGCGGCGGCGCAGCGCGTCGAGGTCGACGCCGTGCCCCGGCAGCCGTGCATCGACGTCGTCGTAATAGCGAGCCGGCGGCTCGACGAATTCGACGCCGTTCGCCCGCAGCGCATCGACGCAGGACAGGATGTCGTCGGTGGCCAGCGCGACGTGCTGCACGCCCTCACCGGGGTGGTCGGGCAGGTACGCATGCATCAGCTCGGTGCGCCGCGTGCCTTCCTCATAGACCGGAATCCGCACCGCGCCGCATGGCGACACCATCACGCGCGATTCCTCCGACACATGCCAGTGCGCGTCGATTTCGTGGATCTCACGAAAATGCAGCAGGTCGTGGTAGAAATCCAGCCACTCCTGCATGCGCCCTGCGCCGACGGTCTGCGTGAAATGATCGACCTGCTGCAGCCCGACGCCCACGCAGTCGAGATCGGTATGTGCGGTCGCGATGTCGATCGGCCGGAAATCGATGTCGAAGATGGAAATATCGCCGACGCCGCCGCGCTGGCCGTCACGCCCGCGCCAGCGGTCGACGAAATAGAGGTGGGAATCGCCGATGCCCTGGATCGCCGGAATCTTCAGCTCACCGACGCCGACCTTCTCACCCTCGAACGCCCACGCGCCAAGCTCGATCGCCCGCTCGAACGCGCGCCGGGCGCTGGCCACGCGCAGCCCGATCGCGCAGACGCCCATCCCGTATTCCTCCGCGTAGCGCGCGGCGAACGAATCGGGCTCGGCGTTGATCAGGAAGTGCATCTGCCCTTGCCGGTACAGCGTGACGTTCTTGCTGACGTGCCGCGCGATCGCCTTGAAGCCGAGCTGCTCGAAGCGCTGCGCGAGCGCTTCCGGCACGGGCGCCGCGAATTCGACGAACTCGAGGCCGGCCATCCCGAGCGGATTGGCAACCGGATCGGCAACGGGCGGCGTATCGCTGGACAGGGGGTGGGAAGTGCCGGGCATTCCAGTCTCCGGGGGCATGCGTCGATGGGGATGGCGCTCGTTGCGTGCGGAAGGCGCGGCCAGGGTGGCGACCGCGCGTCCGCTCCGAACGGGCGAGTTTTCAATGCTGCCAATTTTAACCAGTTCGTTCACGGCGGCACACCCTGGCCAAACGGGATATCGTCACGCCGCCTAGTGCAAACCCGGAAAGCGTTCGATAATCGCACGGATTTGAACGATAATCGCGCACTCTGTCCGATTGGCCAATTGCCGCCATGCGGCGCGCGCCCTATTCTCCGTTCACTCATCGACTTCAATGCAGCATCGGACGCGGCGCCGCCGCGATTCCACGATGCGCCGTGCCAGGAGACATCGCCATGACCCCAACCTTCGACACCCTCGACGCCGCAGCCGGCGCCCGCGCGCGCAGCCAGGCCCGCAAGGCCGCGATCGGCAGCTTCGTCGGCGCCGTCGTCGACTGGTACGACTTCCTGCTGTACGGGATCGTCGCCGCGCTGGTATTCAATTCCGAGTTCTTCCCGAAAGTCAGCCCGACGATGGGCACGCTCGCGGCGTTCGCGACCTTCGGCGTCGGCTTCCTGTTCCGGCCGCTCGGCGGCGTCGTGTTCGGCCACTACGGCGACCGGCTCGGCCGCAAGCGGATGCTGGTGCTGACGGTGATGCTGATGGGGCTGTCGACGGTCGCGATCGGCCTGCTGCCGGCGTTCTCGACGATCGGCTGGTGGGCGCCCGTGCTGCTGGTGCTGATGCGCGCGATCCAGGGTTTCGCGGTCGGCGGCGAATGGGGCGGCGCGGCGCTGATGGCCGTCGAAAGCGCGCCGAAGCAGAAGAAGGCGTTCTACAGCAGCGGCGTGCAGGTTGGCTACGGCGTCGGCCTCGTGCTGGCCACGGGCATCGTGTCGATCCTGAGCCACACGCTCGGCGAGGCCGCGTTCAAGTCGTGGGGCTGGCGCCTGCCGTTCGTGTTCAGCATCGTGCTCGTGCTGATCGGGCTGTGGGTGCGCAAGAACATGGACGAATCGCAGGAATTCGTCGAGAAGGTCGAACACGGTAACCGCAAGCTGCGCCTGCCGGTGCTGGAAGCGCTCACGCGCCATCCGAAGGCATTCCTGCTGATCATCGCGCTGCGCCTGGCCGAACTGTTCACGATGTATATCGTCACCGCGTTCGCGCTCAGCTATTCGACGACGAACCTCGGCATGTCGCGCGACCTGTTCCTGAACATCGGCCTGCTGGTGGGCGCGGTGAGTTGCGTGACGATCCCGTGCTTCGCGTGGCTGGCCGACCGCTACGGCCTGCGCCGCATCTACCTGATCGGCGCGCTGATCGGCCTGGCGTCCGCGGTGCCGTTCTTCGTCGCGCTGGAAGCGCGGTCGATCGCGTGGATCGTGATCTTCTCGATCCTGCTCGCGAATGCCGCGCACGACATGGTCGTGAGCGTCCAGCAGCCGCTGTTCACCGAGCTGTTCGGCGCCGAATACCGCTATAGCGGGGCGGGCGTCGGCTACCAGTTCGCGAGCGTGGTCGGCGGCGGGTTCACGCCGTTCATCGCGGTCGGCCTCGTCAGCATGGCCGGCGGCTCGTGGCACCTCGTCGCCGGTTATCTCGCGGTGGGCTGCCTGATCTCGCTGGTGGTCGCCGCGCGGATGCGGGCGGCGCAGTAACACCCTGCCGGATGGACGGCCCGATGCGCGGCCGGCCATCCGGCTTGGCTCGACGATGACCTGCAACGGCGCCACTGCCTCGTGTTCGAGCGCACGACGTCAAACACTGTCAGTTACACGCGTCGATTCGCCCTTTTCCCCGCTGAACATGCCACGCCGCCCGCCGACCAATGGCATCATATGGGCCTACGTCAGTCACCGATACGCCCCCATATCATGTCGAATCTCATCGTCCACGGCGGCACTCCGCTGCGCGGGGACATCAAGCCGTCCGCGAACAAGAACGCCGTCCTGCCGATTCTGTGCGCCACCCTGTTGACCGATCAGCCGCTGCGCCTCATCGGCGTGCCGGACATCACCGACGTGCGCAAGATCCTCGACATCTTCCGCACGCTCGGCAGCGATGTGTCGGTCGACTTCACGACGGGCCTGCTCGAACTCCACCATCGCAACACGAAATTCGATCCGGCCGTCCACCGGCTGCCGGAAGCGATGCGCTCGTCGATCATGCTGATCCCGCCGCTGCTCGCGCGCTTCGGCGTCGCGCGCCTCGAGAACGACGTGAAGGGCTGCACGCTCGGCGTGCGCGAGATCGATCCGCACGTCGAGGTGTTCGAGCGCTTCGGCGCGCACATCGAGCGCACGCCTGATTCGCTGATCGTCCGCACCGACGGCCCGTTGACGGCCAACGACCACTGGCTCGACTACGCGTCGGTCACGACCACCGAGAACTTCGCGCTGTGCGCGACGGCCGCCAACGGTACGTCGACGCTGATGAACGCCGCGTCCGAGCCGCACGTGCAGGAGTTCTGCCAGTTCCTCGCGATGATCGGCGTCGCGATCGAGGGCATCGGCACGTCGCGGCTGTGCGTGACGGGCGGCCGCAAGCTCGGCGGCGGCGAGTTCCGCTTCGCCGAGGATTTCCACGAGATCGCGACGTTCCTCGCGCTCGGCGCGATCACCGGCGGCGACATCACGGTGCGCAACTCGTCGCCCGAACATTTCCCGCTGATCGACCGCACGTTCGCGAAGTTCGGCGTCAACGTCACGCACCGCGACGGCTGGTCGCGCGCGGAGCGCGACGGCCCGCTGCGCGTGCGCCGGCCGTTCACGCAGAACATCCTCACCAAGGTCGAAGCCGCGCCGTGGCCGTACCTGCCGGTCGACCTGCTGCCGATCTTCATCGCGCTCGGCGTGCGTGCGGAAGGCAGCGCGATGTTCTGGAACAAGGTGTACGACGGTGCGCTCGGCTGGTCCGGCGAACTGTCGAAGTTCGGCGCGCACGTGCTGCTGTCCGATCCGCACCGGCTGATCACGTTCGGCGGGCTGCAACTGACGCCGGCGCGCGTCGAGAGCCCGTACATCATCCGTGTCGCGATCGCGCTGCTGATGGTGGCCGCGAGCATCGAAGGCCGCTCGGAAATCATGAACGCGCTGCCGATCCGCCGCGCACACCCGCACTTCGTCGAGAACCTGCGCTCGGTCGGCGCGAACGTCGAGTGGACGAGCAGCGAGTAAAGCCCTGACGGTACGGCGCAAGCGCTGCGAACAGCCGTACCATCCTCCCCACCCGGCCGGCGCCTGCGCCGGCCGCGCCTTTCCTGCGTTACTCGCCTCCTCCGCAATCGACATCGCCGCCGCCCATGTGGTCGAACCCGTAAAGCATCACGGCCGTCGTGCCGCGCGCGGGGTTGCTCGGGCGTTTCGCCAGGCTTTCATCGAGCGGAGACGACGGATACTGGACACTCGTGTCCATCAGGTTGCCCGGCTCCGAGCGCAACTCCGCTTCGGTCAGCTTGCTCCCTTCCGCGCGCGGCAGCCCGAACGCCTTGCGCACGTCCGCTTCGTTCCACGTCCCCTTCAGCGTGACGGTGACCATCTGCAGCCTGCCTTGCTCCCAGTCGAGATCGACCTTCGTCGCGAGCGGATGCACGCCGGCCGCGAGCCGGTCGGGGAACGCCGGGCCCTCGTAGTAGGCCTTCGTGTTCTTGCACGCGTCGCCGGTGTTCCGGTACTGCTTCAGCGCGCAATTGAAGCGCTTGTCACGGTAGCCGAAGGACGTTTCGACGTAACAGCCGAATTTCGGTGACGTCATGCGCGGCCACGCGCGGATGTCGGCGGTCGGACGCGGCAATGACGTGTCAGCCGAGGAATTGGCAGCGGCAAGTAACGGCACGAACGCGGCGTACGCGATAAACAGGGATTGTCGGATTTTCATGTCCAGTTCAAGTCGATGCCGCGTTTGGCCCGATGTCATGTTCGCCTGCACTGACAGACGCACGGGGCGGGCAACGCGGAAACCATCGGAGTGGGGATCGGCTCGTATCAGATTCGTACGCGTCCAATTGCCCGAATTCTCCGGGCCGGGGATTCTAACGTCCCGTTTCCGATTCCGCGATTTTCAACACCCGGCTTCGAAATGATCGAGACGGCAACGCCCCCGGATTCAAAGCGGGAATCAATCGGACCACCTGCTTCCCTCAAATCGCATGAAACCGAAATTCGACCTGCTATCGATGCGCGAAGTGTGGATAGACGCTTACCTCACCGGCGACGTCGAGCAATTGGCCTACGTGGAAAGCGCTCATTTCTTCGTCAAGCACGGCGGACTGACAAAGACGAAACAACAACAGCTGGCCCGCCTGCGGACCTTCTCAGCCGAGTATGTTTCGCGCATGTCGGGCATGACGTACGTGGACGAGTCGCGGTGCATTATCGAGTACGGTGAATGGGCGACGATATCCGGGATTTGCGCGATGCGGAAAAACGGCCAAGTTTTCGAGCGAAACGCATTTACCGAGTTATGGGTAATTGACGACGGACATGGCAAGTCGCCGCGCTGTGTTACAGGCACCAGCCGCACTTGGTCGGCGCGAACGTCGGTGGGACGAGCGGCGAGCAAGGCTGCACCGGAGGGGATGCGCCCCATCCAGATTCCCCTCCTTCCCCATGCGACCGACATTAGGATACCGGCGCCCCGCCTGACCGCGAATCACAATCGGCGGATCCAGGCAGTCTGTCGGCACTAGCCGCCGAAACCGTCGGTACTCACGCGAACGGATTTTTCAGCACCGGCCCACCCTCCACACGCAAGCCGTCATGCATGTCCTCGGTATAGAGGTATTCACAGCCCTCGATCGAAGCGCTTGCAACGATACATGCGTCGTAAAAGGACAAGCCGTGCCGCTCCGCCAGCTTTCGTCCCAGGTCATGCGTGTCGACCGAGATCGGCACGACACGGCACAAACTCCTGATCGGCTCCAGAAACTGCCCCACATCGATCCACGGCATCCGCAATTTGCGACTGCAGACACTGGCTACCTCGTTCAGTACCTGGACACTGATGGTCGGCCGCCGAAGCAGGAGTGACTCTGCCAGGTTCGCCTTGGTATCGTCCTCGGACAACAGGTAAAGCACGACGTTGCTGTCGACGAACGAGTGCGTCGCATCAGTCCCGCTCATTCGCCTCATCCCGGCTGAACTTGAAATCGGCGGGCAACTTGCCACGGAAACGCCGCAACCGCTGCAGAAGCTCTTCGGGTCGCGGCTTGCGACTCACGGCGAAAACGCGAGGGCTATCGACCACGATTTCGATGTCGTCACCTTCGCGAAGCTCCAGGGCTTCGACCACACTGGCCGGAAGGCGGACGGCCAGACTATTGCCCCACTTTGCAACCTGCATATGGACCTCCTTGGATATACATCTTCAATTGTATATCCCGCCTCCCCGTCTGCAAAGCTGACCAAATGGGGGATCCCGTCCCCCGCACGCCTTTCACCTGAAAAAGTGCGCGATAATCGCCCATTCACGCGCGATGACCGCGCATTCCGACGCCTGATCACGACGATGAAAAAGCCCGAACTCGACCGACGCGACTGGATTGCCGGCCTCGAAAAAGGCCTGGCGATCCTCGAGGCGTTCGACAGCCAGCATGCGCGCATGACGCCCACCCAGGCCGCCGCGCGCACCGGCCTCACGCGCACGGCCGCGCGGCGCTACCTGCTGACGCTCGAATCACTCGGCTACGTGTACACCGACGGCAAGCTGTACGGTCTCACGCCGCGCGTGCTGCGGGTCGGCTGGTCGTACTTCGATTCGGCCCGCCTGCCGCGCACGGTCCAGCCCTATCTGCAGCAATTGAGCGCATCGCTGAACGAGTCGGCGTACGTGAGCGTGCTCGACGACTGGGAACTCGTGTTCATCGCGCGCAACGGCGTGTCGCGGGTGATGACGACCGGCTTCGTGCTCGGCGCGCGCGTGCCGGCGCCGCTGACGTCGCCCGGCGTCGTGCTGCTCGCCCATCATCCGGATCGCGAAGCCGTGCGCGCGTGGCTCGACGACACCGAACTGCCGCCGTTCACGCCGCACACGATCACCAACAAGGCGCGCCTGCTCGAACAGGTCGACCAGGCACGCGACGCCGGTTTCGCGGCGATCGAACAGCAATTGCAGGTGGGCGTGCGCGGGATCGCGGTGCCGCTGAAGAACCGTCATGGTGAAGTGGTCGCCGCGCTGAGCACGAACATGCCGATCGGCGCGGAGACGACCGACGCGGCCGTGCGGCGCGTCCTGCCGCATCTGCAGGAAGCCGCGCTCGCGATGCTCAACGTGCTGTAGCGATACGCGGAGACGGGAAGCCGCGCGCCTGAACGGGCCGCGCAACGTCACCGTTACCGTCACCCGATCCGCCACCACCGCGGCAGCAGATCGCGCACTTCGCGCCGCCGGTAACGGTCGTCGATCAGGTGCACGACACCTTCGTCGTGCTCGGTGCGGATCACGCGCCCTGCCGCCTGCACGACTTTCTGCAAGCCCGGGTACAGGTACATGTAGTCGTAGCCGTTGCCGAAGCGCGCGTCCATCGCACGCCGCATCTGCTCGTTGACGTCGTTGACCTGCGGCAACCCGAGCGTCGCGATGAACGCGCCGATCAGCCGCTCGCCGACCAGGTCCACGCCTTCCGAGAACGCACCGCCCAGCACCGCGAAGCCGACGCCGCGCCCGCCCGCGTCGAAGCGCGCGAGAAAGGCGTCGCGCTCGCTTTCCGCCATGCCGGGCGCCTGCGCCCAGACGGGCACGTCCGGATGCCGCGTCTGCATCAGCGCGACCACGCGGCCCAGATAGTCGAAGCTGCTCAGGAAGCCGAGATAGTTGCCGGGCCGTGTCGCGTATTGCGCGGCGATCAGGTCGGCGATCGGTTCGAGCGAACGGTCGCGGTCGCGCCAGCGCGTCGACACGTGGCTCGCGACGCGCACCGTCAGTTGCTCGGCGCGGAACGGCCCGTCGACGTCGAGCCAGCCCGTCTCGCCGGGCAATCCGAGCGTGTCGCGATAGAAATGAAACGGGCTCAGCGTGCCCGAGAACAGCACGGTCGCGCACGCGGCTTCGTAGCGCGGCGCGAGAAAGCCGGCCGGAATCACGTTGCGCACGCACAGCGTCGACTGGACGCGGCGCCGGCGGCCGGCCGACGCCACGCCGTCGAGCGCCGGCTGGCGCGGTATCGGTTCGCCGTGCAGCGTCGCGTCGAAGATCGACGCGCTGTCGAACGCTTCGGCCAGCACGCCGAACTGGATCGCCTCGAAATGAAACCGCAGCAGTGCATCGCCGTTCGCGCGCGGCGCGTCGGCCAGGTGTTCACCGATTGCCGCAACGAGGTTCTGCACGGCCGACACGATCGGGCCCGGAATCTCCGGATACGCGGCATAGCGCTCGATCTGCGCGCGGCTGACCGAGCCCCAGGCGCGGGCGAGCCGGTCGAACGCCTTGCGCAGTGCCGCGGGCGCAATCTCGCGCGCCGCCGCGAACGCGAACGGGTCAAGCGATGCGCTGTACATCTTCCTCGCGCGATCGAGCAGGTTGTGCGCTTCGTCGACGAGCACGCCGACGCGCCACTGGTTCTGCTGCGCGAGCGTGTGCAGCATCGCGCTGCCGTCGTAGTAGTAGTTGTAGTCGCCGATCACCATGTCGGACCAGCGCGCGAGCTCCTGCGACAGGTAGTACGGGCAGACGTCGTGCGCGAGCGCGGCCGCGCGCACCGTGTCGCGGTCGAGCAGCCCGGCCTCGATCGCCGCATCGCGCGCGGCCGGCAGCCGGTCGTAGAAGCCTTTCGCGAGCGGACACGATTCGCCGTGGCATGCGCTGTCCGGGTGCTCGCACGCCTTGTCGCGCGCGACGAGTTCCAGCACGCGCAGCGGCAGCGCCGGCGTGCCGGCGCCGAGCGTCGTCGCCGCCTCGAGCGCGAGCGCGCGGCCGGGTGTCTTCGCGGTCAGAAAGTACACGTGATCGAGCTCGCCCTCGCCGCAGGCCTTCAGCAGCGGAAACACGGTGCCGAGCGTCTTGCCGATGCCGGTCGGCGCCTGCGCCATCAGGCACCGCTCGTCGCGTGCGGCGCGATAGACGGCCACCGCCAGCTCGCGCTGGCCGCTGCGGAACCGGCCGTGCGGAAACGCCAGCGCGCGCAGCGCCGCATCGCGCGCCGCCCGATGGGCCGTCTCGCGCTCGGCCCAGCCGACGAAGCACGCGCACTGCTCGGCGAAGAACGTCGCAAGCTCGGCCGCGCCCAGCGTTTGCGTCAGCACCGTCTCGCGCTCCGACACGATGTCGAAATAGACGAGCGCGACGTCGATTTCCGGAAGGCTGCGCGCGTCGCACATCAGGTGCGCGTAGACCTTCGCCTGCGCCCAGTGCAGCGCGCGGTGGTTGTCGGGCATCGCATCGAGGCTGCCGCGATAGGTCTTGATCTCCTCGAGACGGTTCGCCACCGGGTCGTAGCCGTCCGCGCGGCCGCGCACGGTGAGCGTGCCCCAGGTGCCGGTCAGCGCGATCTCGGTTTCGTAGCGTGCGCCGCGATTCGACGTGACCGCGCCGTGACCGGCGATGCCTTCGAGCGCGGTCGGTGCGGGCGTGAAGCGCAGGTCGAGGTCGCCGCGTCGCGCGGTGAACTCGCACATCGCCCGCACCGCGACGACGTAGCTCATGCGGACAGTCCCGCCGCTTCGGCGTGCGCGACGCCCTCACCGGCCCACTCGACATCGATCACGCGCGCCGGCATGCCGTGCGCGACGCAGTATGCGAGCCAGCGCGTCTGGTTGTCCTGCAGGCGGTCGCCGGGGCCTTTCACCTCGATCAGCTCGTAGCGGCGCTCGCCGGGCCAGAAGCGGACGAGATCGGGCAACCCCGAGCGGTTGCTGCGGATATCCGCGAGCAGGCGCGTGAACCACAGACGCAGGTGCTCGGGCGGCAGGCACGCGAGCGCCTCGTCGAGCAACGCGTCCGTCAGCACGCCCCAGAACACGAACGGCGATTGCAGCCCCGCCTTCGTCGCGAAATGCCGGCGGATCGTGTCGCGATACGCACCCGAATCGAGTTGCGCGAAGCACGCAGCGAACGCGTCCGTCCGGCGCGAGGCGAAATCAGGTGCGTGCAGATCGGCCGGGCCGCGCTGGAACGGGTGGAAGAACGCACCGGGCACCGCGGCGAACACGGGCTCCCAGCACAGCAGCCCGAACAGCGAATTGATCAGCGTGTTTTCGACGTAATGGACCGGCGAAGCCGGTTGCGCAAGATGGTCGCGCACCGCGAATTCGACACTGACGAATGCATCCGGGCGAGCAATTACGAGTGTCTCGCGCGGCACGTCCGCCGCCGCGGCAGCACGTTCGACGCGCTGGCCGAGCCGGCGCTGCAGGCGCGGCAGCATGCGCTCGACACGCTGGCGCTCCTCGTCGCTCTCGAAGCCGCCGCGCGCATCGAGCGCCAGCGCGAGCGCCTCGTCGTCACGCCCGCAGCGTTCGAGCACGCGGATGCGCCGATGGCGGCTGCCGGGCCATGCGCTGCGTGCATACGCGTCGAGCGCGCCGTCCCAGTCGGCCCGGCGCTCACACGTCTGCCCGAGCGCGAACAGCAGCTTCGCGCGACGCGTCGCGAGCCACGGCTGGGTGCAGCCGACCGCGTCGATGGCGCGCATCAGGTCGTCGAACGGCAGATCGTCGGGCCACGCGTCGAGCGCGTCGCGACACATCTGCAGCGCAAGGTACGCGTCGACGTCGCCGCGCTGCTGGAACGCACGCGACGACGGCGCGATCGGCACGCTTTCGTACTGGAACACGCCGAGATCGGCGAGCACGAACTCGCTCCAGTCCTGATGGAGATTGCCGAAGAACATCAGGCGCAGCCGGTCGCACAGCGCGCCGACCGTCACGCGCAGCACGCGGTCGCCGGCCTGCGCGCACCACGCGTCGAGCGGTTGCGCGACGTCGTGCGCGGGCCGCAGCCGTTCGAGCCATTCGGGCTTGCGCTCGCCGGCATGCGCGGCGAGTGCCGGGAAGATGCGCAGCAGATCGGCCTTGGTCGACAGCGCGAACAGTTCGTCGAGCGTCAGCGCAGGCGCCGGATCGACCCAGCCGAGTGCGACGAGCGGCGCGACCGCGTCGAGCGTGCAGCCGATTTCGTCGTAGACGAGCTTGCTGGCGCGGAAGTCGGACCCGTTGCGCATCAGCATCCGCACGAGCAGCGCGCGCGACGCCTGCGGCAGCGTGGCGAACTGCCGGACGAACGCGTGCTCGTGTGCGTCGAACAGGTCGTCGTAACGCGCGCCGAGCCAGGCCAGCGCGCGTTCGAAATTGGTCAGGTAGTAAAACGCCGGGGGCGTCGGCGATGCAGGCGTCACGGGGATCCATCACTGTACATTTGTACAGGTCGGAATCATATCAAATGTGACGGCAACTGCCGCGCGCCTCGTCGGCGATCGGTTCCCCGGCCCCACTCAGAACTGGTAATTCACCGACATGTCGAACACGCCGTTGGTCTTCTGCTGCGTGATCGGGCTGTGCGCGGCGCGACCGACGAGCTGCTCGAGCGCGCCGTCGATCGTGATGAACCAGTGCTTGTTCACGAACCAGGCCATCGTCACGCCCGCGCCGACCGACTTGAGCCCGGCCCCTGACGAATAGGCCGGCAGCCCCGAGCGCGCGGCGGCGCCCTGGCTCACGCCGAACCAGCTGTTCATGTAGCGCGAATCGGCGAACGACACGGTCGGCCCCGCGAACCAGAAGAAATGCTCGTTGCTGCCGGGCATCGGCATGTACGCGGAGAAGTCGCCGACCCAACCATTCGAGCCGCCGATGCTGCGCCGGACATCCGCGCGCAGCACGAGCGGAAATTCCTTCGAGATCACGTAATCGGCCGCCAGTTTCATCACCGGCGCCGCGTTGATGTTGTCGAGGCCGTTCAGGTGCTGGATGTCGTCGGCCGAGCGGCGCCCGAGGTCGTAACCGACGGACAGGCTCACGCGCCAGTTCGGCCCGCGCAGCACGTTCGCGCCGAGCCCTTCGCCGGTCGACAGGAAGAACAGGTCGCGATAGCGGATATCGACCGTCGGGCCGCCCATCACGCGATAGCGATCGGAGCCCGCATAGCGTGGCTGCAGCGTCATCGCGGCGCCCATGCTGATATCCCAGGTGGAGACGTTCGGCTCGAACAGTTTTTGGAGCGGCACGCCCGCCGAGTATTGCCACTCGCCGAGCGGTGAAGGCGTCTGGGCCGACGCGTCGCGGGCGCCAACAGCGGCAAGCGCCGCGCTGGCCGACACCGCGGAAACGAACCGGCGTGCGCCGGGTGACAGCAAAGAGCGAGCAACAGTCATCAAGGTCCCCGTCGGTTGCGCGAAACGAACCCGAAGTAAAGGAGCGCATTGCGCCTCTTCGGCTGCAGCGGCTGGCAGCCTGCGGCGCGAACGTAGCATGCGCTGAATTAACGGACATCCTACGCGACACACGCACGGACGCAAAGCGCCCGCTGCGTGCGGGCACTTTGCCGTACGCGGGACAGTCCGGTGAAGCGGGATGGAATCAGAATCGCTCGACGTGATAGTCGCCGGCCAGCGCGGCCGGGCTGCGCGTCGACATCATCCGCGAGAAGCCGTCGGCGAGCCGACCGAGCGCGAGCTGCTTCTGGCTTGCATCCCAGTGCGTATAGGTGTCGTACGCGGCATCGTCGAACGACACGGTGACGGCGGCCGGGCGGCCGCTGGCGCGAAAGCCGATCTGCAGCACGCCGCCCGGCAATTCCTCGATGTGATAGTGCAACGAGCGCGATTCGAAATAGCGGCCCAGCACCTGAGCGATCGCGCGCTTGTCCGGCGATTGCACGTGAATGTCCATGAGGGTCCTCCTTTTTTCAGTGTTCGCGCGGACGGTTGTGATGCACCGCCTCCCGGCATCCGCATCGGTGGCGGCTGCGACGGCGGGTCGCCTTGCGGCAGCCCGTCCGGCACGGGCGGATCGACAGGATCGTCGTGCCCGGGCGGCGGCGGGTCCGGGTCGACATCGGGCGTCGTCGGCTCGGGGCGATGCAGCTTGGATGGCGTGTTCATGTCTCTCCTGCGCGACGGCGCGCGCATCTCGATGGCGCCGGCACCGTGCGCAAGCGGCGTGCCCGCTCCTGCGCGCCCGGTTGCCCGCTCCGGCCGGACGCCGTCGTGCGCTCAGTCGTCGTAGGCCGCCATCACCAGCCACATCGTACGGCCTTCCGCGGTCAGCCGTGCCGCGAGCGCGAACCGGTCGGACGGCCTGCATTCGGCGACGAGCGCCCGCTGCGCGCGCTCGGGGCCGTCGTAGACGGTGTCGTTCAGTTCGCGTACCTCGTCCTTGCCGTCGAACATCCGCCGCTCGGGCCGATAGACCAGCGACTCACGCTTCCACGTGTCGAAACGCTCGCGCACGTGGGCGAAATCGCCGCCGCATACGTTCGCGTCGTAACGTATCCTTTCCCTGGCTGCATTCATCACGATGTCCTCTTGTCCACGCCGACGGCGCAGCGTGGTTGCGCCGCGCCCCCGTGCGGTGTCGCCCACGCGCAAGCGTCGTGCCGTCGGCCCGCGCGGGCATGGCGCTTGCGCCTGTATCCATGACCAAGGAGGTTCGACCATGACCGTTCACGCCCCCGGCCGCCACGACGCCGTGTCACCGGCTGCCGGACTGCTCTGGCTCGCCACGTCGCGCCCGCCGTCCAAAGACAAGACGGAGGAACGCATCGACGAGGGCCTCGAGGAGACGTTTCCGGCCAGCGACCCGCCCGCCGTGGGCGGCGCGACCCGTATCGACCCTGCCAAGCCGTCCGGCGAGCACGAACGCCGCTCGCCGGACGTCCCTTCACCGCCCCGCGATCACGGCTGACGGCGGCAACCGGCCCGCGCTGCGCGGCGGCGCAGCGGCGTGCCGGAGCAATCTGGAGTTGATCTGATGAAACGCCTTGAACGCAGATGGCATGAAATCAGCGGCGCCGCCGGCGTTGCCGCGCTGGCGGCGATCGAAAGCGCGGTGGTGCTCGCGATCGTCGCGATGACGGGCATCGGCCACTGAGGTCCTGCCCCGCCCGCTCGCGGCTGTCGCCGTGGAAGATGTACAAGCGGGCTGGCAAATTTCTCCGTCGCCTCACCGGCCAGGGCTTGTTCACGCTAATAACGGGCTTGCGCTGGCCCCACGAATGATTTTTCCCAAACAGGGGAATGTGCCTTGCCGGCCGCATTGCGGCGTCGCGCGTCGCTTGTTCGGCGTGGCCAAACGGCGCTCCTTGCTTCTTGCACTGCAGCCGGCAAGGCACGTTCGCAAGCCCGTTATTAGCGTGAACCAGCCCTAGGCCCGGCGTGTGCGGCCCGTGCGCGGCACGCCATCTGCTCCCCCGATAGTCTTGCTCACGAAGGAGACGTTCATGTATCGCGTCACCGAGATCATGTCGCGCGACGTGGTGTGCGTCGCGCCGACCGACACGATTCGCCACGCGGCCGAACTGATGCGGCGCTTCGATATCGGCGTGCTGCCCGTTTGCGACGGCGCCGAACTCGTCGCAATCGTGACCGACCGCGACCTCGCGGTGCGCGGACTGTCGCACGGCCATTCGTCCGATACGCCCGTGCAGGCGGTCGCGTCCCAACCCGTGCAGTGGTGCGTCGAGGACGACGGTGTCGGCGACGTCCAGCAGCGGATGGCCGACGTGCAGTTGCATCGGATGCCGGTGCTCGACCGCAACCGGCGGCTGGTCGGCATCGTGTCGCTCGGCGACATCGCGACGCGCGCCGGCGGCCCCGAGCGCGACGAGCTGGCCAATACGCTCGAGGACGTGTCACTGCCGCGCCGGCGCTGACCGGCGCCCGGGTGCCGCTTCGACCAGGAGGTGTTCGATGACAACGGACAGACCGTCGCGTGACGACACGCGCATCGTCGGCGGCAACCGCCGCACGGCCGGCGGCGGGCCAGGGCCCGACGTGATGGCCGCCCGCACGCTCGAAGGCGATCGCGTCCTGACGATGGACGGCGACGACATCGGCCAGGTCGCCGACATCATGCTCGACGTGCGCTCCGGCCGGATCGCGTATGCGGTCGTGTCGGCGGGCAACCCGCCCGGGAGCGGCGACAAGCTGCTCGCGGTGCCGTGGAACGTGCTCGTGCTCGACGTCGAGCGCCGCTGCTTCGTGTTGCCCGTCGCCACCGAACGCGTGCGCGAAGCCCCCGGCTTCGACAGGAGCCGCTGGCCCGCGATGGCCGATCCGGCGTGGGCCGAGGCGCTGCATGCGTACTACGGCAGTTCGCCGTACTGGCTGATCGAGGAAGGCGAAACGGCGCTCGACTCGCCGCCGTACGAGGCGTCGCCGGGCGGCCCCGAAGCGCCTGAAAGCCCTGACGGCGGCAAGCGGTAGCGCGGATCGGCGCTCAGTGTGCGGCCGCCACCGTCTGCGCGAGTTGCCGGGCGGCGGCCAGGTGCGCCTTCAGCGTCGGCAACGCGTGGGCCGCGAACGCACGAAGCTGCGAATCGCGGCCGTTCCGCGCCTCCGTTTCGTAGAGCCTGATCGCTTCTTCATGCGCGCCCGGGCCCGCCAGCGCGACATAGGCGGTGTCGAACGCATGACCTTCCTTGGTTTGCAACGCGGTCACGGCCGGATCGACGAGCATCCGCGACTGGACCGGTACGCCCTTGGTCGCGCCAAGCTCCCGCAATTCGGCGGCGAGCCGTCCGTGATCGTCGACCATCCGGCGCGCGAACGCCTTCACGTTGGGGTTCGACGAGCGGTCGAGCGCGAGCTGGCTGGCCTGCCGCTCCACCTTGCCGATCATGCCGGCCTTGTCGATGAATTCGACGTCGATACCGGTCGGCCGCTGGGTCATGCCGGCCTCGTCGGACGTCGTGCCGGGGCGGATGACGCCCGGCGCGACCTGGGCCGACGACGCGGGTAACGCCTGCGCATGGGCGAGTACGGCGATCGATGCGCCGACGGTCGCGGCCAGCACGATCGCCGCCGGCCGATGGATTCGATTCGTTTTCATCCGGACCTCCGTGTGGCGCGACGGGGCGGGCCGGCCGCGCGGGTTGCCGTTGCGTCCCTCGCGCCGCCTCCCTTCGTCATGACGGGGCGAGCCGCCACGCCGGCTGCTACCGGCCGCGCCCTTTCCGATCGTGCGCGGCGTCCGGCGCGACATCGGCGATCACGCTCGCCAGCGTCGGCATGTCCACCGGCTTGCGCAGGTACGCGTCGAACCCGGCCGCCATCACGCGGTGCCGGTCGGCGTTGCCGGCGTGGGCCGTGACCGCGACGACGGGCAGATGCCCGCTGCTGCCCGGCAAATGACGGATGCGGTCGAGCAGCCAGAAGCCATCACCGTCCGGCATCGCGAGATCCGACAGCACGACGTTCGGCGCCTGCCGTTCCACCGCGTCGAGCGCGTCGTGCCCCGACTGCGCGGTCGACACCTGCGCGCCCATCGTTTCGAGTGCCGCGGCAAGGCTCGCGCGCGATGTCGCGTCGTCGTCGACGACGAGCACGCGCTGGCCGTCGAGCGTCACCGGGTCCGGCGTGCCCGCCGCGTGCAGGAGGTTGTCGGCCGGATCGTCGATGTCCCAGCCAGCCGGCAGCGTGACCGTGACGGTCGTCCCGCGCCCGGGGCCGGCGCTCGTCGCCACGACATCGCCGCCGTGCAGTTGCGCGATGTGGCGCACGATCGACAGGCCGAGCCCGAGGCCGCGCTCCGGCGACGCGAATGCACGTTCGGGGCGGCTGAACGTCTCGAACAGGTGCGGCAGGTATTCCGGCGCAATGCCCTGCCCCGTATCGGCGACCGACAGCCGCACGCGCTCGCCTGCCCGGGCCAGCGACACGACGATGCGCCCGCCCGGCGGCGTGAACTTGATCGCATTCGACAGCAGGTTCGACAGGAGCTGGCGCACGCGCTCGCGGTCCGCCGGAATCACGCAGGTCGGCATCGCGTAGTGGGTCGACAGCTCGAGCCCGCTCGCCTGGGCCGTCGCGTCGAGTTCACGCGTGGCATCGCGCACGATCCGCACGAGATCGACCGGCACGCGCTCGAGGCGCAACCGGCCGGTCGCGAGCGAAGACGCATCGAGCAGGTCGGCCACCATGTGCGACAGCGACCGCGCGCTGCGATCGATCGCGTCGACGGCCTGTTGCGCGAGCCCCTGGCCGTCGACGTTGCGCAGCACCTCGACCCAGCCGTAGATCACGTTCAGCGGCGTGCGCAGTTCGTGCGACACCGTGGCCAGCAGTTCGTCCTTCAGCCGGTTCGACGTGTCCGCCTGGGCGCGTGCGTCGCGCGCGCCGCGCAGCGAGCGCAGGTTGCGCCGCTCGCCGCGGCGCCGTTCGTGCGCATCGCGCAGCGTCATCGACAGGCCCGTGCAGTTGCCCTGCGCATCGACCATCGGCGACGCGGCGAAGGTCGCCCGAAAACGGCCGCCGTCGCGTCGCACGCACAGCACGTCGAGCGGACCGACCGGCGCGTGCAGGTTCGCGAACGACGCGGGCAACGGATGGCGCCGCAACCAGCGCGGCGCGATCATCGCGGCGACGTCGCGCCCGGCGGCCTGCGCCGCATCGATGCCGAAGATCCGTCGCGCGGCCGGATTCCAGCTCGTGATCCGGCGTGCGGCATCGACCCCGACGATCGCGTCGGGCGAAGCGTCGACCACACGGCGCAGCAGGCGGTCGTCAGGTACTGGCGCGCGTGCGGCCGGCGCCGGTTCGCGATGCGGCGCGCGGGCATCGGCGTCGCGGTCGTCATCGGGTTCGCGCAGACGATCGTTCGCGAGCAGCGGCTTCACGGTCATCACGAGCACGCACTCGACGAAGCTGATCGCGACGAATGTGCCGGCCTGCGTGAGCAGCGAGGCCAGCGGCGCATCACGCCACCACAGCGTGCCGATCACGGCCACGCTCAACGCGGCCGCAACCAGCCCACCGCCGAACGACGTCAGCCATGCGGCAGCCGCAACGCCTGCATAAAAGGGCAGCGGCGCAAATGGCGCGTGCTCGCCGACGACGCGAACCGCCCACGCCTGCAGCGCGGACGCCAGCCCGACGGCCAGCACGATCCATGCACCCTGCCGTAACAGCTCACGTGTCAGGGTCCTCATTGCATCCTTGCCTCGCGCCGGCTCCGGTCGCACGGCGTCATGCCGCGGGTCGACCGTCCGGCCTGCCGTCGAGCGTGCCGGGCGAGCCTGACGGGATCCGCAAGCGGCATGCCTGACGCGGATCGCGGATGGCTGCCTGCCTGACTCCCTGTCTGTCGGGTGTGCCGTAACCGGTTGAGCACCGGCCGGTGTCGCGCGCCGCATCAATGCACGATGGTCACGACCAGCTTTTTCATCGAAATTCTGTAAAAAAGCACCGATACGACCCTGGATGGCACAGCAGTGCCGCGATGCGCGTCAGGACTCGATGGCCTGCTTCTTCTGTCCCCGCCGCACACATTGGAAATTTCTATTTTGCGGCACCTTCGTGGCCGTTTCGCTGTCGATGAAAATATTGCAATCAACGGAGCGTGTGGTGCCGATTTTCAAAACGGCCCCACCCATGCCGATCCATGCCAATGGGAGAAACCGCAAACCGGTCGAAGCAACGTGCGGACGGCCGCCGGTTGTCCGGCCGGTCCACCGCGATGCGCACGCTGCTCGGCCGCATCGAGAAGATCGCCCCGACCCGCGCCAGCGTGATGATTGCCGGCGAAAGCGGGGTCGGCAAGGATATCGTCGCGCGCCGGCTGCACGATCTCAGTGCCCGGCGCGACGGCCCGTTCGTCCCCGTGAACTGCGGCGCGATTCCGCCCGATATCGCGGAATCGCAATTGTTCGGGCACGAGAAAGGCAGTTTCACGGGCGCAATCGCGCAGCGCGAAGGTTTCTTCGAAGCCGCGCGCGGCGGCACGCTGCTGCTCGACGAGATCGCGGAAATGCCCGCGTCATTGCAGGTGAAGTTGCTGCGGGCGATCGAATCGAACGTGATCGTCCGGGTGGGCGGCACCGAGCCGATTGCGCTCGACGTGCGTATCGTGTCGGCCACGCGCCATAACCCGGCCGAAGCCGTGCGCGACGGCCGGCTGCGCGAGGACCTGTTCTATCGTCTCGCCGCGTTTGCGCTGTACGTGCCGCCGCTGCGCCAGCGCGACAGCGACATCGAGACGATCGCACTGGAATTCGTCGACGCGCTCAACGCGCGGCACCATGCGCACAAGCGGCTGACCGACGCGGCGATCGCCGCGCTGCGCGCGTATTCGTGGCCCGGCAACGTCCGCGAGCTGCACAACACGATCGAGCGCGCGTACATCCTGGCGGACGAAGGCATCGACGTCACGCTGCCGAAGCCGGCGATGCCGCCCGAGCGCCTGTCGGAGAACACGATGGCGCTGCCGCTCGGCGCGACCTTGCACCATGCGCAGCAGCGCTTCATCGCGGCGACGTTGCGCCACTTCGACGGCAACAAGCCGCGCGCCGCGAAAGCGCTCGGGATCAGCCTGAAAACGCTCTACAACCGGCTCGCGCTGATGCGCGACAACGGCCACTCCTGAGCGGCGCGGCCGTCTTTCCCACGCGCTGCGTCAAGCGACCTTGAACCGCCCGACCGTGGTCGCCAGCGCGTTCGCCTGCGACTGCAGCGCGGTCGCGGCGGCGGTCGACTGTTCGACGAGCGCCGCGTTCTGCTGCACCATTTCGTCGAGCTGCGTGACCGCGCGATTCACTTCCTGGATGCCGCGCGTCTGCTCGTTCGCCGCGTGCGTGATCTCGGAGATGATCGTCGTCACGTTCGACACGTTGGACACGATCTCGCGCATCGTGTCGCCCGCCTGACGCACCTGCCCGGATCCGGCCGACACGCTCGCGACCGTCGATTCGACCAGCACCTTCACTTCGCGCGCGGCCTGCGCGCTGCGTTGCGCGAGGCTGCGCACTTCCTGCGCGACGACCGCGAAGCCGCGGCCCTGCTCGCCCGCGCGTGCCGCTTCGACGGCCGCGTTCAGCGCGAGGATGTTGGTCTGGAACGCGATCCCGTCGATCACGCCGATGATGTCGCCGATGCGGCCCGAGGCTTCCTCGATCTTCTCCATCGTCGCGACGACGTCCGACACGACCACGCCGCCGTGCGACGCGATCCGCGACGCGGCCGCCGCGCGTTCGTCGGCCTGGCCGGCGGCGGCGGCCGATTGGCCCACCGTCGCGGTGATTTCTTCCATCGACGCGGCCGTTTCCTCGAGGCTCGCCGCCGCCGATTCGGTGCGCGACGACAGGTCCTGGTTGCCCGCCGCGATCTCGTTCGCGGCCGTGCGCACCGATTCGCTCGCATCGCGGATCTGGCGCATCACGTCGTTCAGCTTGTCGACGAAGCTGTTGAACGAGCGGGCGATGTCGGCCACTTCGTCACGACCGTCGGCCGGCAGGCGCTGCGTCAGGTCGCCGGCGCCCGAGCCGATCGCGGCCATGGCCTGGCGCACTTGCGACAGGCGACGGAACGCGGTCGCGGTGATCGCGCCGATGATCAGCGACGCCACGCCGACGATCACGAGCAGCGTGATCAGCGACGCGGTCAGCAGCGAGCGCATCCCGGCCGTCGCTTCGTTCTTGTCGAGCAGCACCAGCGCGTACCAGTCCGTGCCCGGCACGGGGCGCGCGCGCACCAGCTTCGCGTCGCCGCCGACCGTCACTTCGACGGGCGCGGCCGCGGCCGCGATCGTCGCGCCGTTCGTCGCGCCGAGTTCGGGCGACACGTCGGCGACCGGCTTCAGCGTGAGCTTCGGATCCGGGTGGGCAACCACGTGGCCGTTGCTGTCGATCAACATCCCGAAGCTCGCCGGCGTCGGACGGATCGACTTCACGTTCGCGATCACGGTGTCCATCGAGACGTCCGCTGCGACGACGCCCTTCACCGCGCCGTCACGCAGGATCGGCACCGCGAACGTGACGACGAGGTTGCCGGTGCCGGCGTCGACGTACGGCGGCGTGACGACCGGCTTGCCGGCCTGCGCGGCCTGCTTGTACCACGGGCGGCCGGTCGGATCGTAGTCGGGCGGAATGCCGGTCGGGTCGGAGAAGTGGAACGCCTTGTCGGCGTAGCCCGCGTAGACGTTCGTGAAACCGCCGGCGGTGGCCATCTGCTTGAACACCGGCAACGGATCGGGTGTCAGCGCGGCATCCTGCAGCGACGCGATCATCCGGCTCCGGGTGGCGACCCAGTCGGCGATCCCGACCACGTGGCCGCTGGCGACGGAGGTCAGGTTGCGGTCGATCGCGTCGTCGTTGTACGAGCGCGCGATGAAATAGTTGATGAGCGTGGTGGCGACCAGCGCGAATACGACGATGGCGACGCACGCGGCAAGGATGCGGGCGCGGATGGACGAGAGCATGGCAACGACTCGGTAAGGGAGCGCGAACGCCCGGTGGACGAATTCACCGGGTAAACGGCAATCGCGCCACTTACTTGAGGCCGCTGTGACAATTCAGTGAAACGTATGACAAAACGCAAGACCGGTTGTCAGCGAATCGTCAGGATGACCGTGCTGCGCGGTGCCGTGCGCGCACCGCCCGCGGACGCGACGACGGCACCGTCGATCCCGGGCACGGCGATCAAGAAGCGCGGTGGAATGGGCCGGTTTGCTGCCGACCGACTCATGAATGTCGATCAGGATCCGGCCCTGGCCCTGCCCTCGGCCACGGATCGTGTCACGTCCGCGGCATCAGCCGCGGCGCTCGCCCGTCACAGGCGATGGCTCGGACGCGGATCGGCGTCCGCGGGCGCATCGGCACGCGTGTCGTCGTGGAGATCGTCCTGCCGGCGCATCCGTTCGCGCAGGTGCCGGATCGCGAATACGTGGATGTAGTCGTGCACCCGCGCGTCGGACGACAGCGCGCGCACTTCGTCGTCGAGCATCGCACGCAACTGATCCGAACCGATCGCGCGCTGTTTGGCGGCTTCCTTGAGTGAATCGAGCAAACTGTCCTTGGACATCGACGGACTCCTGACGGTCGAGGAACGAAAAGAAGAAGGTACCGGAAGCTTAAAGACTGAACGGCGGCGCGGCGTGCGATGCGCCGGCGCATGTTTGTGCGCGATCAACGGCACGTTGCGTGCCGCCGTGCCGATCCGTCCCCGAACCGGCCGCGCAAGATTCGCGGCGCAAACTGCCCGCGAACGAGACTGGAAGCCCTGCCACGCCACCCCGGGGCGCGGCACCGGCTGACACAGGCCGACGATGGAACGCCGCCCGACGCCGATGCACTGGCCAAGTTAGACCGGCCGAAATCATGCGTCAAGCGATCCCCTCCGCGCGCCCCCATTCGTCCGAACGAACGCGCCGGCGTGTCAGCGGATTCCTATAGGCGCCGCGCATTACCTGACAGCGACTTCAGCGCGCGCTGCTTGGCAGCGCACGGGCGCGACACGATACTGGTGACATGGACGAAACGTTCATACGGGTCATCGCTCAGCCGGCCGTCGAGCCGGCATGCGGGGCCTGGCGCAGGAGACCAACCATGGCACATCGCAACTTACCGGGCCGGGACGGCCAGCGGCGCGCGTCGGGCAAAGCGCGCGCCCTGCCCGCCCAGACCGCGTCGGCGGGCAACCTTCCGTCCGACAATATCGACACCTTGCTTGCGCTGGCACGCGAGGCCGGATTGCTCGTCACGCTCGACGGGCAGATCGGCCGCGAAAAGTACCAGAGCGTCGCGGGCTCGGTGCTCGCGTTGCAACGGTTCGCCGCGGCACTCTGCGCGCGGGCCGCACCCGACGCGCCGGCCGATGCCGAGCCACGTCGCAAGGCGCGCCCCGGCTGGCCGCACGCGAACCGCCTGCGCAACCGCACGTGCAGCGCGTGCGCGCCGCTGCATGTCGGGCATCAGCGTCCGCGGGTGCGCCGCGCTCCCGGCCGACGGCACGACTTGCGGTCGATGCTTCGCTTCACCTGAACATGCAGGCATGCCGTTGCACTGCACGGGAGCCGTGCAACGGCTGAACATCTCACGACGTCGCAGCGCCTGACGCACGCCGCGCCTGTACTACTGCGAGCGGCACACCTGCCGCGATCCTCACCGATCCGCATCGGCGCCATCACGCGCCATCACGCGTCATGACGCGCCGTTCGACACGGCCGCCATGACGACGATTCCTGCGGGGAAGGCAATTCAGACGGGGCCAACTACAACACGAACGCGGAAAGCGGACGGGGTGACTTCCACCCCGTCCGTCCTCCAAGGCAGCCGTGGCTGCCTACCCTCGTGCCAGAGAGTTCTCGGTCGGACGGCGCGCCGTGCATCGCACGTCGCGGCTCCGGAAATTGATGTCACGGCTGTGAATGCACCGTCGATCGCGGCCATCAACACGCGTGTTGCAGCGTGGCTGCGCGGTACATGCACGACAGACCGGCCGTGTTGCCGGTTGTTCCGACAATGTCTCACGCGCGAGGCGCGCCGTTTCTGATGCAGGTCAAGCCAAGCCTGCTTCGATCGCGACACCGCGCGCTTTATTCGGTACCGCGCACGAGCAGCACCGGCACCTGGGCGAGATGCGCAATGCGGCGCGCGACGCTGCCGATCAGCCAGGCGGCGATGCCGCGCCTGCCATGCGTGCCGACCACCAGCAGTTCGGCACGCCAGTGCACGGCGTCGCGCATCAGCGCATGGGCCACGTCGTCGCTGGTCGGGCGGGTTTCGACGACACTGCGCTTGCTCGGGTTCCCGGTCGCATGGAACAGCGGACCGATCTTCGCGAGCGCATCCTCGCCCTCCGCGCGATAGGCATCCTCGAGCGCGCGCACCGGCACGATATCCGTCAGACGAACCGCGCGATCGATCACGTAGGCCGCGTACAGCAACGTCGTCGGCGTCGCGAAGCCGAGCCCGACGCGCACCGCGTGCAGCGACGGCTCGCTGCCGTCGACCGCGAACATCAGCCGCTGCAGGCCGCCGTCCGACGGCCGCACGTAGCCTGCCGGCACGATCAGCAGCGCGCAGCGCACGCGGGTCGTCAACGTGTCCGACATCGCGCCTTCGACGAGCCGCAGCAGCCCGTGATGCGGATTCGCGCCGACCATCAGCACGTCCGCGCGCCATGCCGACGTATCGCTCACCAATGCATCGGCCACCGAGCCGCCCGTCAGCGACGTATCGATGATGGCCTGCTCGACCTCGATCCCGCTGCCGGCGAACATTGCCGCGATCCGTTCGTTGATGGCTTGCGCCTCGCGCATCATGTCCTCGCGCGCGGACGTCAGCAGTGCGTCGATGCGCGGGATGTCGGGCAACACGAGGCGCGGGTTGTCGATGGCGCAGACGATGCGCAATCGCATGCCGGGGCGCAGCAGCGTGCGCGCATAGCGCGCGGCGGACAGCGATTCGGGCGTCGGATCGACGGCCAGCGCGATCCGCGCAAGCGTCGGGATGGACTGGGCAGGCTGCATGGCGAAGGCCTCCGTGCGTGCGCGTCGTCGCGGAACGACGACGGGAGCTTCGCGCGGAAGCGGCGCACGGCGGCCGGGCCACCGCCGCGGTCGCGGCGGTCACGGGGATCGGCGGGTTGCCACGCGAAACGCGGACAATCGATTCGTTCAGCATAGGTCGTCCGGCCCGCGCGTGCATGATCGCGATCAAGGGTCGCGCGGGCCCCTGCCCGTGCTGCTTACGACTTGGTAGGCACCGATGCCGCCGGACGGTTCGCGTAGAACAGCGCATACGTGATGCCGAGCAGCACGATCCAGACCGGCCCGATCACGAGCGCGACGCGCGTGTCGGGCGTGAACGCCATGAGCACGACGACCAGCACGAGAAAGCCGAGCGCGACGAACGAACCGAGCGGATAGAACGGCACGCGGATCGGCAGGCGCGCGATTTTGTCGGCCGACAGCGTGCGGCGAAAGCGCATCTGCGCGATCAGGATCACGCACCACGTCCAGATCGCGCCGAACGTCGACACCGACGTGAGCCACGTGAACACGTGCTGCGGCGCGAGATAGTTGAGCAGCACGCCGATCAGCAGCAGCGCGACCGACACGATCACGCCGTACACCGGCACGCCGTTGCGATTGACCTGGCCGAGCTTGCTCGGCGCCTGGCCCTGCTGCGCGAGGTTGTAGAGCATCCGCGCGGTGCTGAACAGGCCGCTGTTGCACGACGACAGCGCCGCGGTCAGCACGACGAAGTTGATGATGCCGGCCGCCGCCGGGATGCCGAGCCGCGAGAACGTCATCACGAACGGGCTGCCCTGGGTGCCGATCTGGTCCCACGGGTACAGCGACATGATCACGAACAGCGCACCGATGTAGAAAATCAGCACGCGCCAGAACACCGAGTTCACGGCCTTCGTCAGCGACTTCTCCGGGTTGCGCGCCTCGCCGGCGGTGAGGCCGAGCATCTCTACGCCGAGATACGCGAACATCACGATCGGCAACGCGGCGACCACGCCGTTGAGGCCGTTCGGCATGAAACCGCCGTGCGCCCACAGGTTCGACAGGCCGATCGCGACGCCACCGTTGCCGATGCCGAACGCGATCATCAACCCGCCGCCGATGATCATCAGCACGATCGTGACGATCTTGATCAGCGCGAACCAGAACTCGAATTCCCCGTACAGCTTGACCGCGATGAAGTTCACCGAGCCCATCGCCATGAGCGCCGCGAGCGCCCAGATCCAGTTCGGCACGCCGGGGAACCACATATGCATGTAGACGCCGACCGCCGTGATTTCCGCCATGCAGGTGACGATCCACACGAACCAGTAGGTCCAGCCGGTCAGGTAGCCGGCGAGCGGCCCGAGGTAGTCGCGTGCGTAGCGGCTGAACGCGCCGGCGACGGGATTGGCGATCGCCATCTCGCCGAGCGCGCGCATGATCAGAAAAATCGCGATGCCGCCCAGCAGGTAGGTCAGCAGGATGGCCGGGCCGGCGACGCGGATCGCGCTGGCCGAGCCGAGGAACAGGCCGACGCCGATCGTCGCGCCGAGCGCCATCAGGTTGATGTGCCGCTCTTCCAGCCCGCGATGCAACTGGTCTTCTGGTTGTTTCAAGTCCGTCTCCTGGCAGCCGTGAACGAGCCGCCGTCATTGTCGATGTCAATGCGCGACCGTTCATGCCGATCCCGGCATGCCGAAAACGAAATAATCTCCGCTGGCGTTTTCTAAATTAGAAACGACACGGATATTGCGTCAATCCGATGGGAATCGCCGCGGATTATCCGTATGTTCCGGAACAATCCGGAAAACGGATCGGGCCTTTCACGGAATACGCCCGCGCGGCCCGTTCGACGCGGCTGTGCGCGTGACGGACGGCGACGGGATCAATCGCTTTCGGCGCGAACGAACACGCGTCGAAGGTGCGCGATCAGGCGCACGCAATATGCAGGCGGGATTATAGGGAGGATAAGCCGATTCACGCCAGCCGATTTTCGTAAAAATCGCGGGGCGTGAAACCGGTAGTGGAATTCGAATGCGCGCGACTCCCGCGCTCGGATTTATTTCGACAGCGTCGCACGCACCGTATATTCGCCTTCGATCGCACCGTGATCCGGCCGCACGAAATACCGCGACGCATCGAGATCGGCCGGCATCGGCTCGACCGGATAGCCGTGCTTTTCCCACGCATCGAGGCCGCCCTTCAGCGCGCGGATATTGTGGATCATCTTCTTGCGCTGCATCTTCGCGATCAGGCGCTTCGCGGTGGCCTCGTTCGGGCACACGCAATACACGACGATCGGCCGCTTCAGCATTTCAGGATCGAGCAGGTCCGGCGAATCGAGATCGACCGGCACCGCGCCGGCGATCCGGTACGGTTCGCGTTCGCGGATCGCTTTCGGCCGCGCGTCGAAGATCAGCGGCGGCTCGTCCGACGTCATCATTTCGACGAGCTGCGGCGGCGAGATGCGCACCTGCGCGAGATAGCGGCGGAACTGCACGCGACGCACCCAGCGGTACAGCAGGAACGTGATGAAGATCGCGAGGAATGCATCGAGGATCGTGCCCCCGCTCGCGCGCACCCACAGCACGAACTGGACGATCTGGTCGTGAATGGCCGCGCCGCCGACCAGCCAGAACGCGGCCCACAGCGATGCGCCGGCCAGGTCCCAGAACAGGAACACGCCGACGCCGATCGCGGTCGTGCCGAGCAGCGGCGCGGACACCAGGCCGAGGCCCGGCAGGAATTTGGACAGCACCAGCAGCGGCGCGCCGTATCTTTCGAATACGTTACGTGCGAAACGCAGCGTCGTGTCGAGCGACAGCGAGAAGCGCACGAGGCCGTTCAGCAGGCGCCGGCCGCGGGTGCGGCCCATGAAGAACCACAGCGAATCGGCCAGCATCGTCGCGCCGATCGCCGCCGCGAACATGCTGACCCAGGACGCCTGCCCCATTGCCGCCATCGTGCCGCCGAGAATCAGCATCGGCACGGCCGGCACCGGCACGCCGAGCTGCGTGATCAACACGCTCGCGAACACGGCCCACGGGCCGAGCGACGATGGAATAGCGATGGGAAAGTGCCACACGGCGGCGCTCCTGGAAGGCATGCAGCCGTGCGACGAGGGCCGTCGGCACCGCTGGGCAACGGCCGCCGCGGCACGCCCGCGGCCGACCCGATGCATCACGGCATTCTAAACGGGTTTGGCCGCGACCGCGCGGAACACGCACCATCGGCACGGGCTTCGCGCCCTTCCGTGACAGTCACATGTCGGTGCGCTGGGCAAGCTGCCCGACGTGTTCCGCGTAGTCGGGAAACGCGGCGGCCAGCGCGGCCGCGTCGGCCAGTTCGAATTCCGCGAACTCGAAGCCCGGCGCCACCGTGCAGCCGACGAGCGCGACATGCTCCGGCAACGCGCAGCGCGCGCCGAACCAGCTCCCGGCCCGCACGACCGCCTGGAACACGGTGCCCGGATGCGTGAGCGGGTTGCCGAGGCGGTGGATCGTCAGCCCGTCGCGCTCGTCGAGCACCCACACTTCGATCGGGTCGCCCGCGTAGAAGTGCCAGACTTCGTCGGAGCGGATCCGGTGCCACGACGAATACGCGCCGTCGCACAACAGGTAGTAGATCGCGGTCGACGCGGCGCGTGGCGCACCGTCGGCCGGACGCACGACCGAATCGGCCGCACGGTAGGTTTCGCGGAAATAGCCGCCTTCGGGATGCGGCTGCAAGTCGAACTGGCGAATCAGGTCGGTAGCGGAGATCGGCATGGCGGATGACGTCGGTGAAGTAAGGAACCGGGCACCCGGCGCACGGCCTCGCTTCGCTCATCGCGAACGCGGTCGCATAGCGCCGGATGCTGCTGCGTCGATCGCCGCGGCCATGCGCACGGCGAACAAGCGGACACCGGTCGATGCTGCCAGAACTGCATGTCGGGATGCAACCGCCGGCACGCGATTGCGCGCGTGGGGGACATCGGGTGTGCCGCCCTCGCGCGCCCGATGAGCAGCGACAGCCGCGCTCACACGCCGTGCGCCGGGCGTTTCCGTTTCATCACGCCGTCATCCGACGAATGCGCGAGACGCCCGCCCCCCCGCGACCGCCCGTGCGTCAACGTCGGTGCATCGCCGCGTGTGTCACGCAGCCGCCGACGTGCCGGGCTCGCTGTGCCGCACCAGCAGCACGGGCCGGTCGGCCGCGCGCAGCAGCGATTCGGCGACGCTGCCGAGCAGCAGCCGGCGCAGGCCATGCCGCCCGCTCGTGCCCATCACGATCAGGTCGGCATCGGCTTCGGCCGCCGTGCGCATCAGCACGGTGGCGACATCCTCGCCGTACGCGTCGAGCGCGCGCACGGTGCCCGATACATGCTCCTGCGCGAGCACTGCCTTCGCATCGTCGAGCACCGGCGTCGCGGCATCGGTCGCGGCCGCATCGCCGTCGCGCGCGGCAGCGAAGCCCGCATCGACGTCGACGAGCTGCGGCCGGTGCTCGACGACATACGCGCAGGTCACTTCGCCGCCGGACGCCGCCGCGATCCGGATCGCCTCGTTCAGCGCGAGACGCGCGCTCGGGCTGCCGTCGAGCCCGACGAAAATCCGCTTGTACATGGTCCGTCCCTCCGACCGGGCACGCGTCGCGCGTCGCGCGACGGCGGCCCGTTATCGCCACTCGGCCCGGTGCCGGGTGGTCTGCCGAACAGTCTGCCCCACGTGCCGGCGCGCCCGTTGATGCGCGTCAAGCGCGGCCGGCGCGCCCGCTGCTTCACGCCGGTTGCCGCAATTTCTAGTGCCCCCATTACATAAAACGTGTAAATCGCGCACAATTTCATCTTGAAAATAGACGTTGCGTGCAGCCGGTGCGAGTTTTGCCCGGTTTTGCTGTGCCGCTCCCGGTGCCAGGGCGCGGCCCCTGACAACAGAATGCCAATCGAATGACCGCAAGTGGAACCCCGACGCGTGACGCCCGAGGGCCCACGCGCCTCCAGATCATGTTACGCCAGCCGCTCGCGGCTGGCGTCGTTGCACTGTGCGCCGGCGCCGTGCTGTCGCTCGGCGTCGCGCTGCTCGTGCGCGAGCAGTGGCAAGGCGCTGTCCATACGCGTTTCGAACGCCGCACGACGCATGTGACGGCCATGCTCCGCCACGAGCTGCAATCCGGCGCGGCCGTGCTCGAAGGCGCGCGCGGCGCGTTCAGCCTCGTCCCGGGCATGACGCCCGAACAATGGCGCCGGTATGCAGAGATGATCG
>NZ_JAAGPC010000413.1:0-1344 GCF_017104595.1 Burkholderia sp. Tr-20390
CGGCCCGCATCGCGTTCGAATTCGACGGCGCGCTGATCCGCGCCGCACGGGACACGGCATCGGCCGCGCACGCGACGCTGCCGATGCTGCTGCACGCGGCGCTCAACACCGCGCTGTTCCGCGCGACGGGCGTGGCCGACCAGCCGGTCGGCGTGCTCGCGTCGACGCGCGAGCTGACGGGCGATGCGGCCCGCGATGCGCTTGGCCTCTTCATCAACTCGGTCGTCGTGCGCACGCGGCTCGACCCGGCCGCGCGTCGTGCGGACGTGCTCGCACAAGTGCGCGACACGGCGCTCACGGCCTACGCGCATGCGGACGTGCCGTTCGCGGACGTCGTCGCGGCGCTGCGCGCGCCGCGTGCCGCGCAGGCCAATCCGCTGTTCCAGGTGATGTTCAACTACCTGCGCCCGACCGGTGCCGCGGCGCGCGACTGGGCCGGCCTGGCGCTGGCCGGATTCGACGATGTGCGCCATCGCGTCGTGTTCACGCTGGAGCTGGACGTCGTCGAGCATCCGGACGGCCGCGTGAGCGCCGCGTTCTCGTATGCGGACGAACTGCTCGATCGCGGTTTCGTCGATGCGCTCGTCGATCTCTATCACGACGAAGTCGCGCGTTTCGCCGGCGCGTCGGAAGCGGTGCTCGGTGCGCCGGACAAGCGCGTCGTCGAGCAGGCGTCACATCGCGCGCGAACCGAAAGCAACGCACGCGCCGCCACGCCATCCCGCGCACCGCATGCGGCGGCCGTGCTCGCGGCGCTGTGGTCCGACACCTTCGCGACAGCCGCGCCCGAACCTGACGCCGACCTGTTCGAAGCCGGCGCGACGTCGTTCGACGTCGTGCGCTTCGTCGACGCGGCCAGCCGCGCCGGCCACACGCTGACGGTCGCCGATGTGTTCGCGTCGCCGACGCTCGCGGCACTCGGCGCGCGGCTCGATGCGCACGCGGAAACGGGACAGGAGGCGCGCCATGCTGGCTGAAGTGCGTCCGGACGGATTCACGATGCTCGATACCTACCGACTCGCATTCGCGGACGGCCTGTTCGCCGTGCGCGACGGCGCGGAGATCCGCGTCGCGCAGGGCGACGGCATCGGCGCGCAGTTGCTGCGCGCACAACTCGGCGACGACGGCGCGCTGCGCCTCGTCGCGTACAACCATCGCGCGGCAGCGGCCGACCAGCGGCGTGCGTTGCTGGCGGCACTGGCCGCGGCGTTTTCGGACAGCGCGCGCCACGCGGCGATCCGGCTCGACCCGGCCGCGTGGCCGGCGGTCGCGCTCGATGCGCTGCGCGCGAGCGGCGTGCTCGCCGACGGCGGCCGCTGCATGCGTGAAGGCTGGGCGCAGCAG
>NZ_JAAGPC010000414.1:0-1292 GCF_017104595.1 Burkholderia sp. Tr-20390
CGGCCGATCCGCTCGTGCGTGCGTGGGCCGAGCGCGGCTGGCCGCTGATCGTGCGTCGAGCGTCGCCCGACGAGGCCGATGCCGGTCGCGTGCCGCTTGGCCTGCCGCTGCCGCCTTCCGCGGGCAAGCGGCGCATCGCGCTGAACGCGGCGGCTGACGCGCTCGCGACGGTCGGCCCGCTACCGGCGTTGTCCGACGTGCTTGTCGCCGCGCCCGACGCATGGCGCACGGCGTTGCGCGAACTCGATGCGCTCGGCGTGCGTTACGGCGTGCAGGGCCGCGTGTTCGGCAGCCTCGCATGGCAGGCGCTGACGGGCGAACCCTACCTGGGGGCGTCGTCCGATCTCGACATCGTGTTCCCGCTGCCGGACCCTGCATCGCTTGCGCCGCTGCTCGACGGCCTCGCGGCGATCGACGCGCGCGCGCCGATGCGCATCGACGGCGAACTGCTGCGCGACGACGGCGCGGGCGTCAACTGGCGCGAACTGCACACGCGGCAGCCTGAAGTCGCGGTCAAGACCGCGATCACCGTCGAACTGATGCCGGCCGACGCATTCATCGGAGGGTTGCGATGAGTGCATGGGCTGCCTGCCGCGTACCGGCGCCGTCCGAAGCCGAGCGCATCGCCGAACTGGCCGAGCGCAGCCTCGTGCTCGAAATCGAGACCTTTCCGAAGCCGGGGCTCGTCAGTCACGTCGACACCGGCAGTCACACCGACATGGATGCCGCGACGTTCGCCCGCAGCGCCGCCGTGCTGCGGTCGTACTTCGCCGAGTTGGCCGACGCGGGCGCACGCGATGCGGACATGGCCGTGCTGCGCAAGATCGGCCTGCGTGCCGAGCACGCGATGCTCGCCGCGACCGGCGGCGTCAACACGCATCGCGGCGCGATCTTCGGGCTCGGGCTGCTGTGTGCGGCCGCGGGCCGCCGTGCGGCGCCGGGGGCCGTGCCGGTCGGAATGACGCTCGGTGCGATCGTCTCCCGCCGCTGGGGTGCCGATATCCTCGGCGGCCCGCGCTTGCCCGACAGCCACGGCGAACGCGCGAGCCGCCGCTACGGCGTCGGCGGCGCACGTCGCGAGGCGGCCGACGGTTTCACGACCGTCTATGCGGTCGGGCTGCCCGCGCTGCGTCGCGCGCAGCGTGACCTGCCGGGCGACGCGGAAGCCGCGCGCGTCGATGCGTGCTTCGCGCTGATCGCCGCGCTCGACGATACGAACCTGCTGCACCGGGGCGGGCAGGCCGGCCTCGAGTTCGCGCGGGCAACCGCCCGCGCGTTCGTGGCACGTGGCC
>NZ_JAAGPC010000415.1:0-1326 GCF_017104595.1 Burkholderia sp. Tr-20390
TCTATTCACTGTTAAACCAACCTACCAACCAACCACATCCTCAGTGATTTCTGTCTTTCAGATCCAACCCACACCCCGTACCTCCACCATGCCATACACTCTTACCCTCCACGACGCTCTTCCGATCTCCATCGGCCGCCGCAGCCGAACGCGTCGAACGAGGCTGCGCCGCCGGTCGGCCCGCAAGGCTCGGACAACCTGCAGAACCAGCCGCTCACCGCGCCGGCCCAGTAAGCAGCCGGCGTGCGGAAACAGGGCGGCATGCGCCGCCCGCTTTTATACCTGTCGTGTAGAAAGCCATGAAGATTGCGATTGCCGGGGCATCGGGCCGAATGGGCCGGATGCTGATCGAAGCCGTTCTCAACGATGCCGACGCGCAGCTCGTCGGTGCGCTCGACCGCGCCGATTCGCCGTTCCTCGGCCAGGACGCCGGCGCGTTCCTCGGCAAGGAAACCGGGGTCAAGCTCACCGCCGACCTCGACGCCGTGTTCGCGCAGGCCGACACCCTGATCGATTTCACGCGTCCGGAAGGCACGATGGCCCATATCGAGGCCGCGCTGCGCCACGACGTGAAGCTAGTGATCGGCACGACCGGCTTCACCGCCGAGCAGAAGGCCGAGTTGCAAGCGGCGGCGGGCAAGATCGGCATCGTGTTCGCGGCGAACATGAGCGTCGGCGTGAACGTCACGCTGAAGCTGCTCGAATTCGCGGCGAAGCATTTCTCGCATGGCTACGACATCGAGATCATCGAGGCGCATCACCGCCACAAGGTCGACGCGCCGTCGGGCACCGCGCTGATGATGGGCGAAGCCGTCGCCGGCGCGCTCGGGCGCTCGCTCGACGATTGTGCGGTGTACGGCCGCCACGGCGTGACGGGCGAGCGCGATCCGTCGTCGATCGGCTTTGCCGCGGTGCGCGGCGGCGACATCGTCGGCGATCACACCGTGCTGTTCGCCGGGATCGGCGAGCGCATCGAGATCACGCACAAGTCGTCGAGCCGCGTGTCGTACGCGCAGGGCGCGCTGCGCGCGGTCCACTTCCTGTCGGCGCGCGGCGCCGGCCTGTTCGACATGCAGGACGTGCTCGGCCTGCGCTGACACCACGGGGAAACTCCGATGGCGATACCCACCGGCGTTGTCCACTACCTCGAAAGCGGCGATGCGATCACGCATGCCGTCGCCTATGTGCTGCTGGCGATGTCCGTCGCCAGCTGGTGCTTCCTCCTCATGAAAGCCTGGCTCCTGGTCCGCGCGAAGCGGCAGGGGCCGCGCGCGCTCGCCGCGTTCTGGCGCGCGCCGTCGCTCGACGCGGGCATCGCCGCGCTCG
>NZ_JAAGPC010000416.1:0-237 GCF_017104595.1 Burkholderia sp. Tr-20390
AAAGATGTATGGTGACGACGCAGTAACACGTGTCACTAGAGTAAAGCGAGAAGAGATGGAGTGGGATGACAAGGCGCGGGAAGGAAGATAAATAGCGATCTACGAAGGTGAGCGTAGAACATAGGAAAGAAGAGAGTAAGGAGGCGGGCAGACACGAGTAAAAGGTAGAAGTGAAGTTGGAAAACTGGTGAGACGAAAGAGAAGTGACTAAAGGAGAGTCAGTGTTGTTTTTTTTTT
>NZ_JAAGPC010000417.1:0-711 GCF_017104595.1 Burkholderia sp. Tr-20390
TCGCCAGCACGCGCGCCGGCAGATCGGCCAGCGCATCGCGCCAGTAGGCGACGCGGGCCGGATGGCACGGTGCGGGCAGCACGAGCGGTTGGGCGGCCAGCTGGACGGCCTCATCGGCCGGCACGGCGCCGGCGCCGCCCTGCACGCGGGCGACATAGCGTGCACGAACCGCATCGAGCCACAGCTCGATCGATTCGCCATCCGACACGATGTGATGAATCGTCACCGACAGCACGTGGTCTTCCGCATCCAGACGCAGCACGCGCGCACGCCACAGCGGCGCATCGGCAGCGAGGTCGAACGGTGCGAGTGCATCCTCGTCGGTCAGCGCTGCGGCGCGGGCGAGCACATCGGCTTGCGCCGACAGGTCAATCACCGGCAGTTCGACAGAAGCATTGGCATCGATCCGCTGGCCCGGCAGTGCGCCGTCACGCGCCACGAGCCGCGCGCGCAGCGCCGGATGCGCGGCCGTGACATCCGCGAAGGCCGCACGCAGCGCATCGACGTCGAGCGGGCCGCGCACCCGCAGCGCGACCGGAATGTTGTACGCGGCGCTGTCCGGCTGTGCGCGCCACAGGAACCACAGGCCGAGCTGCGCCGGCGACAGCGGCCACACGCCGTGTGCATCGGGTTTGGCGACGGCCACACCCGGCGCAGCCGCACCGGCATGCGCGGCGCGCGGCGCATCGGCCACCTGCAACGCATACTGCG
>NZ_JAAGPC010000418.1:0-245 GCF_017104595.1 Burkholderia sp. Tr-20390
GGCGTAGCATTAAAAAAAAAAAAAAATAAAAACATGAATAAGCACCACGACACAACCACAGAGACACACACGCCCGACCCACGTCTCTACGACACACCCACCACCTGACAGCCCAGCACCACCCAACAACCCGCCACCGACTCGATGCACGCGCACACCCCCACTCTGACGACACCCTACCTCTGACGACAACGTACAGCACCTCCACGCACACGCGCGCATCGCCTCTCTGCTCACCACACTAC
>NZ_JAAGPC010000419.1:0-1268 GCF_017104595.1 Burkholderia sp. Tr-20390
CTGGTCGCGGGCAAGCTCGTCGCGATCGAGGAAACGATCACGACCGGCTCGGGCAAGGAGAAGCTGCTGCAGGTGTGGGTCGAGCCCGCCGATCTCGACAAGACGCGTCATGCGATGGATTCACTGATCCACTCGATCCGCTGGGACGAGAAGCGCTTCGGCCTCGAGCTCGATCTCGACCGCTTCATGATCGTCGCGGTCGGCGACTTCAACATGGGCGCGATGGAGAACAAGGGGCTCAACATCTTCAACACGAAGTACGTGCTGGCGAACCCCGAGACCGCGACCGACACCGACTTCGCTAACATCGAATCGGTGGTCGGCCACGAATACTTCCACAACTGGACCGGCAACCGCGTGACCTGCCGCGACTGGTTCCAGCTGAGCCTGAAGGAAGGCCTGACGGTATTCCGCGACCAGGAATTCTCGGCCGACATGGCCGCGGGCGACGACCTCGAATCGGCGGCCCGCGCGGTCAAGCGCATCGAGGACGTGCGCGTGCTGCGCCAGCTGCAGTTCGCCGAGGACGCGGGCCCGATGGCGCACCCGGTGCGCCCGGAAAGCTACGTCGAGATCAACAACTTCTACACGATGACCGTCTACGAGAAAGGCTCGGAAGTCGTGCGGATGTACCAGACGCTGTTCGGCCGCGACGGCTTCCGCAAGGGGATGGACCTGTACTTCAAGCGCCACGACGGGCACGCGGTGACCTGCGACGACTTCCGTCACGCGATGGCCGACGCGAACGGGCGCGATCTCGCGCAGTTCGAGCGCTGGTACAGCCAGGCGGGCACCCCGCGCGTGTCGGTGCGCACCGCGTACGACGCGGCCGCGCGCCGCTATACGGTCACGCTCGCGCAGGGCTACGGCGACGCGTCGCCGGCCGCGCGCGAGACGCAACAGGGGCCGCTCCTGATCCCGTTCGCGATCGGCCTGATCGGCCGCGACGGCCGCGACCTGCCGCTGCGTCTCGACGGCGAAGCCGCCGCCGCAGGCACGACGCGCGTGCTCGACTTCACCGACACCGAGCAGACCTTCACGTTCGTCGACGTGCCGGAACAGCCGCTGCCGTCGCTGCTGCGTAATTTCTCGTCGCCGGTGATCGTCGAGTACGACTACAGCGACGACGACCTCGCGTTCCTGCTCGCGCACGACAGCGATCCGTTCAACCGCTGGGAAGCCGGCCAGCGCCTCGCGACCCGCGCGCTGCTGACGCTCGCCGCGCGTGCGGCCGCGAACGAGCCGCTCACGCTCGGCGAGAACTTCGT
>NZ_JAAGPC010000420.1:0-1238 GCF_017104595.1 Burkholderia sp. Tr-20390
TGACGGCGCTTTGCCAATTCGGCTGTTATCACGTTGCGCCTGAAGCGCTTGCGCGACCTCCAGCACATGACTCAAGCGCTTGTGCTCCACGACTGCGCCTTGATCGATTTCGGTTAGGCGATCGTACTGTCTGTAGTCCAATACCCGGTCGTCAGCCCGTAGTTCAATCCGTCCATCCGGGTACTCCCACACCTCGATCTGCCGGTCGATCAGCTTCCGGTTGACCGGCGTATCGTCCAGCAAGTACATCACCCGGTCGTACTGAACCGTGAGCGACTTCGTCACTTTCCGCGGCTCACGCCACGTCAGCGCCCGCTCCAGGCTCTCGTCGGTCCGTAACGGCCGATGCGCATTGAAGTCGCTCTTTGGCGGCTTCGCGAAGCGCGTGTTGTAGGCGGCCATGAAGGAGGGCGCGTAAGCGTTGGCGTCGGCCACCGTGTTGATCTCGCGCAATCGCATCTCCTTGACCAGCCGATCCTGCGACGTCAGGTGCGCTCGCTCCACGCGCCCCTTGGCCGAGCTGCTGTTCGCGCAGAACGTGTCGATGTTCAGCTCGTACATCGCCCGGCCAAACGGCGTCACGCGATTGCCAGTCTTGCCCGGCTTCACGTTGCGAAACACGCTGGCCTTGTCGCTGTAAAACGCTCCCGGCTTGCCATGGCGTTCGATGTACGCCCGCGTTGCCTCGAAGTAGCTGAAGGTCGACTCCGTCTGCGTGAAGTGCAGCATCATCAGCCGGCTCGTCGCGTCATCCACATACACCAGCAGCGTGCAGGCCGGCGCCCGTTCCTCGAACCATCGATGGTCGCTGCCGTCGATCTGGATCAGTTCACCCAGGCACGCACGACGCGCTCGTGGCTGGTAGACCTTCGGGGGCGTTGCCGCCGCGGAATCCAGAGCCCAGCATCCGTCATCAGCTTCCTGACCGTTTCCTTGGCCAGCCGAATGCCGTGACATTCCCAGAGCTTCTCGCAGGCCAACGTCGGCCCGAAATCGGCGTAGCGGTCACGGATGATCGACAGCGCCCGGTCGGCGGCTCCCGGGTCGAGACGGCGGTTGCCGGGCTTCGCTCGGTGTCCTGACACCAATCCCGCCGCGCCGTGCTCACGAAGCCGGGCGACCAGTCGGCGAACCTGGCGTGTCGTCAACTCCAGCCGTTCCGCTGCACGCCATGGCTTGAGCTTGCCGTCCGCTACGTCCTGAATGACCTTGAACCTGTCTAGCTCCCGCATCGTCAT
>NZ_JAAGPC010000421.1:0-1012 GCF_017104595.1 Burkholderia sp. Tr-20390
TGAACAGCGTCAGCACGCTCGTGTAGTAACCGGGCGGCGACTGGCGCGCGAGCGTATCGACACGCGCCGCCTGGGCATCGGCCAGCGCGCGCTGGCCGCGCGCGTCGAGGAACGGCACGGCCGCCGCCGAGAAGCCGCCGTTGCCGTCGTTCGGCCCGGCGACGCCGGTCGTCGTGTCGACCTTCTCCGGCGGCGCGCCATGCGCGGCGATATGGTCGGCGAACGGCGCAAAACGCGCGAGCATCGGCGCGGCGAGCGGATCGGCGCGGTCGAGCATGCCGGCCCACAGATACACGCGGATCGCGTTGTACGCGCTCTCCGCATGCGTGTCGCGATCGGGCCCGAAACCCGTGCCCGCGCGATACAGCGCCCAGTCGGGCGAGAAGCCTTTCGGTGCGGTGTCGAGCAGCACGCGCCCGGTGCTGGAGACGAGCGCGGCCCAGCGCTTGTCGTCGGGCAGGCGCGCGCCGAGCGCACGGATCACCTGCGGCGGCGAATAACTCGGGTTCACGCGCCACTGGCCGTCGGCGAGCTTGAACCCCGTCGGCCCGGGCAGCAGCGTGAGGCCGAGGCCCGGCACGGTCGCCGTCTCGACGTCGAGCACGCGCTTCGCGAGCAGCGCGCCGCGCGCCGTGTAGCTGCGTTCGTGCCACAGCCGCCCGGCCTCGACGAGCGCATACGCGATCCACAGGTCGGCGTCCGACGCCGCGTTCGCATCGAGCACGCGCCACGCGCCGTCGGGCGCGCGGCCCCACAGCCACGCGGGCAGGTGCGCGCTCAGGTCGCCCTGCGCGAGATTGTTCTCGGTCCATGCGAGGATCGTGTCGAACATGCGCCGGTCGTTCGCGACCAGCGCGAAGAAAAGTCCATACGCCTGCCCCTCCGATACCGTGCGTGAATCGGCCGAGCCGACGTCGATCACGCGGCCGTCGGCCGAGATGAAATCGCGCTTGAACGCGTCCCAGCGCGGCCACGCCGCACTGCAGCCCGCGTCGGCCGCACCGGCTCCCGC
>NZ_JAAGPC010000422.1:0-1200 GCF_017104595.1 Burkholderia sp. Tr-20390
TGACCTTTCCCCTCTGAAGTATCCCACTGTAAAGTTAGTGGCAAGGCCGCAGGAGAAACCTTGTCATGAAGAAATCGCGGTTCAGTGAAGAGCAGATTATCGGGGTGCTGAAGGAAGCCGATGCAGGCATGAAGGTCGCAGACCTGTGCCGCAAGCACGGCATATCGGACGCGACGTTCTATAACTGGCGTAGCCGCTACGGCGGCATGGATGTATCAGAAGCACGACGATTGCGGCAACTGGAAGAGGAAAACCAGCGGCTCAAGCGGTTGGTGGCAGACCAGGCGCTGGACATCCAAGTTCTGAAGGACGTTCTCGGAAAAAAGTGAGTTCGCCCGCGCAGCGCCGGAAAGTCGTGCAGCAGGTGATTGAAGAGCACGACTATTCGGAGCGCCGGGCGTGCGCGCTGATTGGTCTGAATCGCCGGACGTTCCGGCGGCCGGCCCCACCAGACGCTGACCACGAAGTGCGGCAGCGGCTGCGCGAACTGGCGCAGCAGCGGCCACGGTTTGGCTCGCCCCGCCTGCACGTCTTGCTACGCAGAGAAGGCCTGGTCCAGAACCACAAGCGCACTGAGCGACTGTACCGCGCAGAAGGTCTATCGCTTCGCCTGAAACGGCGAAAGAAGCGTCCGAGTCATTTGCGCGTGGTCATGCCGACACCCAATGGCGCCGACGAAAGCTGGGCAATGGACTTTGTTGCTGACGCGCTGGTGCATGGTCGACGCATTCGAATGTTGACCATCATCGATACGTGGAACCGGGAGTGTCCGCACATCGAGGTCGACTTCTCGCTGACGGGTGTTCGCGTGGCGCGTGTGCTCGAGCAGTTGCGGCAACGAGGACGGCGCCCCCATCTGATTCAGGTGGACAACGGCCCGGAGTTCGTCAGCAAGGCGCTCGACGCTTGGGCGCACGAGCACGGCGTAAAACTGCAGTTCATTCGGCCCGGCAAACCGGTGGAGAACGCTCACATCGAGAGCTTCAACGGCCGACTGCGGGAAGAATGTTTGAATCAGCATGCGTTCGTCAGTCTCGACGATGCGCGCGGGCGAATCGAAGCGTGGCGCACCGACTACAACTCGGTGCGTCCGCATAGTGCCCTTGGGCAACTGGCGCCGGACCAATTCCGGCAACTGCATCAACCGAAAACCGGCGAGCCCACTAACTTACGAATGGTGTACTCGGCGGGGTAAGGTCA
>NZ_JAAGPC010000423.1:0-239 GCF_017104595.1 Burkholderia sp. Tr-20390
TGCAGGTCATACAGTTGTATTCAGTCAGTGATAGGAGATAGTAGCTAAGGCGCTACACATAGTAGTGTAGTGAAAGAGTACTGGTGTAGGTGACGACAAATATGGAATACGCAGTGCACATCGATAGGCACGTACAGTTAGCTGCAGTTATGTAATAGTTGACAGAGGTCGAGGAGTTTTAGTCATGTTTGAAGGTGAGTATATGTTATTTTTTTTTTTTTTTTTTTTTTTTTCATGAC
>NZ_JAAGPC010000424.1:0-584 GCF_017104595.1 Burkholderia sp. Tr-20390
TACCGCCCGGCGCATCGCCTGCCCACCATGACACTTTCGCTTCCCGACCGACGTTCATGCCAGCCCGCTCCCTGACACTCGACCATCTCGTGATCGCCGCGCGCACGCTCGACGAAGGCGTCCGCCACGTCGCCGACGCGCTCGGCATCGAACCGGCCGGCGGCGGCCGCCACCCGCTGATGCGGACCCACAATGCGCTGTTCGGCGTATGGGGCGGACTCTACCTCGAAGTGATCGCGATCGATCCCGATGCGCCTGCGCCGAACGCCGACGCCGAGCCGCCGCGCGCGCGGCTGTTCGGGCTCGACGATCCGGCCATGCACGCACGGCTTGCGCAAGGCCCGTTTCTCGCGCACTGGGTCGCGCGGGTCGACCGTCCGCGCCAGCTCGCGCTGTGGCAGAGCCAGTACCCGGCGCGCATCCCGCCGGTCGTCGCGATGCGGCGCGGCGACCTGAGCTGGGGCCTCACCGTGCCCGACGACGGCACGTTCCCCGCGTGGCAAGGCGCGGGCGACGGCCTCCTGCCGTCGCTGATCCAGTGGGACAGCGCGCGCCACCCGGCCGAATCGCTGCCGGGCGACGGC
>NZ_JAAGPC010000425.1:0-244 GCF_017104595.1 Burkholderia sp. Tr-20390
GGCGGAGCATTAAAAAAAAAAAAAAAAATAAACGTAACGGGCCGCACATGATTGACCCCAACAATCATGCGTCATCTCATCACACTACCGTGCGACCAAGTCATGACTTCATGGTACCATAGCTATGTGATGTACATAGCAACACAATCAGTGTACCTCACATTGTGTGATCCACACGCCTACAGTACTTCGTCTTGCTGTACATTCGCCAGTACTCACTGTGTGCTCCGCCTGTTCTATTCTT
>NZ_JAAGPC010000426.1:0-921 GCF_017104595.1 Burkholderia sp. Tr-20390
CCGCACGCGCTTGCGCGGCTGGCCGATGCGCGCGAACGCCTGCGTGTGGCGCTCGACGGTATCGCGCTAGGCGATCCGCGCGACGAAGCGGCGTTTTTGATCGCCGGCGAGCGATTGATCGAGCAGATCGACGACTATTGCGCGGCGCTCGACGGGCTCGTCGAATTGCAGCGCCCGCGGCCGGGCTATCGGCCCGCACGGGTGCGCTTTCACCGCGACACGGGGGCGGCCCTGCGCAACGGCGTGCGCTCGGCCTGCGCGATCGCGATCTCCGGTGCGTTCTGGCTTGTCACCGGCTGGAACCAGGGCGACATGATGCTGCTCGTCGTCGCGCCGTACTGCGCGCTGCTCGCGACCGCCGGCAACCCGGCCGCCGGCGCGCAGGCGTTCATCAAGGGCACGGTGCTGGCCGTGCCGGCCGCGTTCGTGTGCGCGTTCGGCATCCTGCCGCGCATCGAAGGCTTTCCGCTGCTGGTCGTCGCGCTCGCGCTGTTCTGGATGCCCGGCATCTATGCGACGAGCGTGCCGAAGACCGCGCTCGCGGGGCTCGCGTATCTCGTCGCGTTCAACACGCTGACCGGCGCGACCAATCCGTTCCGCCCCGACGTCGCGCTGTTCCTGAACCAGTCGGTCGCGTGGGTGCTCGCCACCTTCCTCACGCTGCTCACGTTCCGCTTGATCCTGCCGCGCAACCTGGCCACCGACGCCACGCGGCTGCGCCGCACGATCCGCGACGACACGCTCGCAGTCGTGGCGGGGAAGCGCGTCGTGGCGGCGGGCTGGCAGCAGCGCCAGCAGCACCGCATCGCGCAGCTCGGCGCGCTGCTCGCGGGCCAGCCGGCCGCGATGACGCAGGCGAGCATCGAGGCGCTCGCGGCGCTGCACGTCGGCAAGGAGTTGCTGCGGATTCGTCGCGGCGCC